>CAMDKT010000654.1 GCA_945900935.1 Candidatus Sulfopaludibacter sp. SbA3
AGAAGTATAAGAGCGACGGGCGGAGTGTGGCGCGGAGAAAATAGCGGCGGACGGCCCTCCAGTAAAACCCAATTTGGGTACTATAATACCTAATATGGGTTTAAGCAGACCTCGCGAGAATAGCGGCCCGGGAGCGGCGCTTTTCGGCGCGGCCAGGCAAGCGGTACTTCGTGTATTCTTCGCCGGGACGAAACGGCGTTACTACCAGCGTCAAGTGATCGAGACCGCGCGGCTTGGCTCCGGGGCGGTGCAGCGAGAGTTGGACCGATTGACCCGCGCGGGGATACTCACGCGGACGGTCGAAGGCCGTCAGGTATACTATGAGGCCAATGAAAAGTGCCCGTTTCACGGGGAATTGCGTGGTTTGGCGCGCAAGACGTTGGGCGCGGCGCAACTGATTGCCGATGGTTTGGCTGGGTTGTCGGAGCGGATCGAACTGGCCTTCGTATTTGGCTCCGTGGCCGCGGGAAACGAAAATGCGGCGAGCGACGTTAACGTTCTTATTGTCGGAACCGGCGTCTCGCTGGCGGAGATCGTGAACGCTCTCGCGGACGTACAACGAGAACTGGGGCGAGAAGTGAATCCGGCGGTCTATCGCGCTGGCGAATTCTCGCGTAAACTTGCTGAAGGCCACCAATTTCTTTCCCGCGTTGTCGAAGGGCCCAAAATTTTCCTGATCGGTGACGAGGATGAGCTTAGAAAACTGGCTCCAATACGGTTGGCTGAAGACGCACAAGACAAGCCGGCGGGAAATCGCCGATCTGTTCGTGATCGCCGATAGAGACTTGCGGCATGCCGCACGCCGGAGTTGGTGCCCGACTGGCAATTCAATATCGCCTATAATGCGGCCTTGCAGCTTGCGACGGCTGCCTTGGCGGCGGCGGGGTACCAGGCCGAGAGGGCGAATCATCATTACCGGGTGATCGAGTCCCTCGAATTCACGGTGGGATTGGACGCGACGGCGATTCGGAAGCTGGACCTATTCGAAGCCTCGTCGAAACCTGGCTGCGAAAGAATCACGCGACGCTGGTGCCCGGATCTGATCCGGCCCGCGGATGAAGTCTCGTTTCACCGCGATCGTCTTTGACCGAAGCCCGACCGTCTGGCCGCCGGGAATTTAGTGTATCCTGACCGAATGACTCGCCGTGACCTAGCCAAAACTGTTCTGGGCTCCGCTATCGCCCCGATCGCGAACAACGTACAGGCGGCAACGCAGGCGCGCGGCGCCAAGCCGAATATCGTCCTGATGCTCGCCGACAATCTCGGTTATGGCGAACTCGGCGTCTACGGCGGCGGCATCCTGCGAGGCGCCCCTACTCCGCGCATCGACAAGCTTGCCGGCGAGGGGATGCGGCTACTCAATTTCAACGTCGAGGCCCAGTGCACTCCATCGCGTTCGGCGCTAATGACAGGCCGTTTTCCCATCCGATCCGGCACCCACACCGTTCCAAGAGGAGGCGTTTTTGAAGGGCTGACGCTGTGGGAGGTTACGCTGGCGCAACTCCTCTCCGCGCAAGGGTATGCCACTGGAATTTGGGGTAAATGGCATGTCGGCAGCTCCGAAGCGCGGCTTCCGACCAATCGCGGCTTCGATGAGTGGTACGGCATCCCGCGAACGTACAGCGAGGCTTTCTGGCCGGATCTGAACGACGCCAATTCCGTCTGGCCGTCCATTGGATCCAAACAAGGCTGGGACCCAAAGATGGTCCCGGCGCAACCCATCTACGACGCTCGCAAGGGTGAAAAGCCC
The DNA here is from genome assembly GCA_945900935.1 of Candidatus Sulfopaludibacter sp. SbA3. Taxonomy (GTDB): domain Bacteria; phylum Acidobacteriota; class Terriglobia; order Bryobacterales; family Bryobacteraceae. The sequence continues at coordinate 1,751 of CAMDKT010000654.1, forward strand.
CGGCAGGTAGGGGAACTAAACGTGGATCAGCGGATGGCAATGGAAAAGGAAATCACGACGCGCGCTACGGCATTTATCAAGAAAAACGCGAGCGAGGGCAAGCCGTTTTTCGCCTATGTTTCATTCGCCTCCGTTCATCAGCCGGTACTGCCGAATCCAGAGTTTGCGGGCAAGACGGGGAATGGCTCCTGGGCGGACAGCCTGGCCGAAATGGACCATCGGGCGGGCCAGATTCTCGACTCGATCAAAGAAGCGGGAATTGAAGATAATACCATCGTCATTTTCACCAGTGATAACGGGCCGGAGGCGACCCACCCCTGGGAGGGCGACAGCGGTCCCTGGCGCGGCACGTATTTCACGGCGATGGAGGCCTCGCTCCGCGCGCCATTTATGATCCGCTGGCCGGGCAAAATTCCCGCCGGCCGGGTGAACAACGAGATAGTCCACATCGTCGATTTATTCACGACGCTGGCCCGCATCGGAGGCGCCGAAACGCCGAAAGACCGAGCCATTGACGGCGTGGATCAACTGGATTTTTTCCTTGGCAAACAGGAAAAGTCGAATCGCGAAGGGTTTGTTGCCTATGTGTCCGACCGCCTCCAGGCGGTGAAATGGCGGAATTGGAAAATGCACCTTATTTGGCAGGTGAACCTGTACGATGCACCCTTAAAACTGCCGCAGCCCAAAATAGTCAACCTGCTCACGGACCTTAAGGAGGAGCGAGACGTGCGGATCCACACCGGTTGGGTGGCCTACCCGATGACAAAACTTCTCAGTGAACTTGAAGAGAGCTTGAAGAAGTATCCCCCGATTGCGATGGGTACGCCCGATCCGTATCTCCCTCCCAATCGGACGACGCCTTAGGCGATGATCTCTTTGATAACCCGCCCGCCGATATCGGTCAGCTTTTTATAACGGCCAGCGTGCAAGTACGTCAGCCGCTCCTGATCCAGCCCCAGGAGCCGAAGCAGCGTCGCGTGCACATCGCGAACAGGGATGGGCTCGCCCGCGGCGCGGACCGATAATTCGTCGGTCTCGCCGAACGTCGCGCCGGGTTTCACGCCGCCGCCGGCCATCCAGACGCAGAGACCGTATTGATTGTGATCGCGGCCGGGCTTGTCGGTGACCAGGTTGTTGTCAAACGGCGTGCGCCCCATTTCCGAGGCCCAGACTACTAAGGTTTCATCGAGCAGGCCACGGGTTTTCAAGTCTTCTAAAAGACCGGCAACGGGCTTATCCACTTCCTTGCAATGCTTCGGAATACGGCCCTTCACATCGCCATGATCGTCCCATCGATCGCCGCCCGCGCCATGCAGCGCGAGCACGTATCGCACCCCGCGTTCGACCATGCGGCGGGCCAATAAACACTGGCGTCCGAAGGCTTCCGACATTGGATCGTCGAGGCCGTACATCTTGCGCGTGGCTTCGGTTTCGCTCGCGATATCGACGAGCTCCGGCGCCTTCGATTGCATGCGGAAGGCGAGTTCGTAGGCGGCGATACGGCCGTCCAACTCGCTGGTATTGCTGCGCGCGGCGCTATGCTTTTCGTTCATCCACTTGAGCAGATCGAGTTCATCGCGCTGCTGCTTAGCGGTAATGTTTTTGGGGCGATGGAGATCGACGATGGGCGTGTCGCCATTGCGGAAAATCGTGCCCTGATAGGCGGCCGGAAGGAAGCCGTTGCCCCAGACGCCGTTGCCGCCGATGGTGGAGCCTCGGGGGTCGCCGAGGACGACGAAACCGGGCAGATCCTGGTTCTCCGTGCCGAGGCCGTAGTTCACCCACGCGCCGATGGAGGCGCTGCCAGGAAACTGATTGCCGGTCAACGTGTGATAGACCGCCGGGCCGTGATTGTTGTTATCGACTTTGATGCCGTGGATGAACGCGAG
>CAMDKT010000655.1 GCA_945900935.1 Candidatus Sulfopaludibacter sp. SbA3
GGCTGCGCGCCGGCGCTTCGAACAAGTCCGACCTTGGCGGCGTACTGCAGACCAACAACATCCACATCGCCACATGCGACACCGGGCAGGTCACGAAATCGCTAGCGGCACTCAAGGCCAGCCCTGCGACCGTCAAAGCGAAAGCGAAGTTCACCCTCGCGACCGATGGCGCGGATTTTGAAGCGGAAGACTTGACGAGCGGCGAAACCGTTGCCTGCGCGTACAAAGATTTTCCCGACCATTTCGGCTTCTTCCTGCCGCTTGCTGGCATTTCCACCGTCAGGCAAATCAGTGAGAACGCCTTCGACATCAGGGCAACCAGCCGCATGAACCGGCTCTATGTCCAACTCTTAAAGGACAACGATGAATGGGGGACCACAGAGCGCCGGCATGACATGAACCATTTCATGGCGCGCCTAATCTTTTGCTTTTTCGCGGAGGACACCGGTATCTTCTTTGGCGGCCGCCTTTTCACCGACACCATCGCCCAGATGAGCGCCAGGGACTCCTCCAATACCCACCAGGTAATCGGCGAGCTATTCCGTGCGATGAACACCAGGATCGCTGACCGGGCGAGTGCCAAGCTGCCGGGTTGGGCAGACTCCTTTCCCTATGTCAATGGCGACCTTTTCTCGGGCAGTCTTGATGCACCGCGCTTCAGCAAGATCGCCCGCTCCTATCTTCTACACATCGGAAGTCTGGACTGGACGAAAATCAATCCAGACATCTTCGGATCCATGATTCAGGCGGTTGCCGAAGACGAGGAGCGCGGCGCGCTCGGCATGCATTACACGAGCGTGCCCAATATCCTGAAAGTGCTGAATCCACTCTTCCTCGATGACCTGCGGGGAAAGCTTCAGGAGGCCAGCGACAATCAGCGCATGCTTTTGAACCTGCGCAACCGTATGGCTAGAATCCGTGTGTTCGATCCGGCCTGTGGCTCTGGAAACTTTCTTGTCATCGCCTACAAGGAAATGCGCGTGATTGAGGCCGAGATCAACAGACGGCGCGGCGAAGCAGACTGCCGTTCCGAGATTCTCAAGACGAACTTTCGCGGCATTGAGTTGCGCGACTTCCCAGCGGAAATTGCGCGTCTTGCCCTCGTCATTGCCGAGTACCAATGTGACGTACTCTACCGGGGGCACAAGCTAGCGTTGGCCGAATTTCTGCCGCTGGACAAGCAGAACTGGATCACTTGTGGCAACGCACTTCGGCTCGACTGGCTTAGTATTTGTCCATCAACAGGAACGGGTGTGAAATTACTGGCCGACGACTTGTTCAGCACGCCACTGGATCAAGCGCAGATAGACTTCGAGAATGAAGGCGGAGAGACCTATATTTGCGGGAATCCACCATATTTAGGTTCGACGTGGCAATCTAACGAGCAGAAATCCGACCTGAAAGTTATTTTTGACGACCGGACAAGAACTTGGAAATCGCTCGACTATGTAGCTGGCTGGTTCATGAAAGCAGCGGACTACGGCATACATACTAACTCCGCAGTTGCTTTTGTATCCACCAATTCCATCTGCCAAGGACAGCAAGTAGCGGTCCTATGGCCGCTGATCTTTAAGACGGGACACGAAATATCATTCGCCCATAACAGCTTCAAATGGGCAAACTTGGCGAGTCACAATGCAGGTGTTACTGTCGTGATTGTTGGAATATCCAATCACCCGCCTCGAATCCGACGGCTGTTTTCGCTCGCCGATGATGGAAGTGCTCTTGTTGGGGAGGCGGGACACATCAACGCCTACCTCGTTCATGGGCCAAATCTTTTTGTTGTCCCATCGGATAGTGTGCTGAGCGCAATGTCCAAGATGGATAATGGCAACAAAGCAGTCGATGGTGGGCATCTACTTTTGGAGCCGAACGAAGTCCTCGACCTTTCACTAACTGAAGCGCAGCTGGACAGACTGATAAAGCGGTTCGCGGGTTCTCTTGAGGCGATTAACGGCAAAGTTCGATATTGCATTTGGATACCGGACGAGGCTCGCGAATTTGCTTACTCCATTCCCGCCATACGGTCGCGAATCGAACTCGTTCGGGAAGAGCGATTAGCAAGCTCAAAAAAGATGACTCGGGATACAGCAGCGCGTCCCTACGCGTTCCAACAGGTCCGACAGCGTGGTAATGAAACGTTGATTGTCGTTCCTCGCGTAAGTTCTGAAAGCCGTGCTTTTCTTCCTGTACTCCTTATGGAGACGGGGACCATCATGTCCGATAAGTGCTTCGCACTTTATGACGCCCCCCTCTGGAACATGGCCTTAATCGCCTCACGTCTTCACTGGGTGTGGATCGGTACGGTTTGCGTGCGAATGCGAACTGACTTCTCCTATTCCAACACCCTTGGGTGGAATACCTTTCCCGTCCCGACGCTGACTGACAAGAACAAAGAAGACCTCACGCGCTGTGCAGAGGACATTCTGCTGATGCGCGAGCATCATTTCCCGGCAACAATCGCCGATCTCTACGACCCGGACAACATGCCAGAAAATCTGCGCGCGGCGCACGAGCGTAATGATGAAGTGCTAGAGCGCATTTACATCGGTCGCCGCTTCAAGAACGACACCGAGCGATTAGAAAAGCTGTTCGATCTGTACACCGAAATGACGGCAACAACCAGCACGGCCAGCAAACAAAAAACGAAAGCCCGCGCATGACCAGTGACAAAAAATCAGTCCCCTCCATTTCGGTTTCCTACGCCCGCAATGGCAGTTCGACTAAAGCGAATGCATTCGGCATGCGACCCATGCAGGAGCGCGCCTACGAAAAGCGGGGCGAACAATACCTGCTCATCAAATCCCCCCCCGCTTCGGGCAAGAGCCGTGCGCTCATGTTCATCGCGCTCGATAAGCTCCAGAATCAGGGGATTAAGCAGGCAATCATCGTCGTCCCGGAAAAAGCCATCGGCGCGAGCTTCCACGATGAGCCGCTAGCTAAGTTCGGTTTCTGGAGTGACTGGCGCGTCGAGCCCAAATGGAACCTGTGCAACGCACCCGGCGACGACAACGGCGGCAAGGTTAAGTCAGTTGGGGCGTTTCTTGACAGCGCCGACAAGGTGCTGGTCTGTACCCACGCCACGTTCCGCTTCGCCGTCGATGCATATGGCGTCGAGAAATTCGACGACCGCCTGATCGCAGTAGACGAGTTCCACCACGTTTCGGCCAACCCTGACAACAAGCTTGGCGCGCATTTGGGACAGCTCATTGCCCGTAACCGCGTTCATATCGTTGCGATGACTGGCTCCTACTTCCGTGGCGACGCCGAAGCGGTACTCGCTCCCCAGGACGAGGCGAACTTCGACAGCGTCACCTATACCTATTACGAACAGCTCAACGGCTACGAATACCTCAAGCAACTAGACATCGGTTACTACTTCTACAGCGGCTCCTATGTCGATGACATCCTGAACGTCCTCGACCCGGCGGAGAAAACGATCGTCCATATCCCAAACGTTAATTCGCGCGAGAGTACGAAGCTCAAGACTACCTAGTTTTTGGTTAAGCGGCCAAGCGGAACCCCTCAGCCCTGGTTAGATCGAGCCGGTCGCGGATGAATTTTCTGAACAATTCGCCTGGACCTGATGCGATGAGAAAATCGGGGAGTGAATTTCGGAGAGCGATC
>CAMDKT010000656.1 GCA_945900935.1 Candidatus Sulfopaludibacter sp. SbA3
GGGCAGCGTCACGGCAGCGTATCCGAATGCCGTTCGATTCCACCCCCAGCCGTCCACCTGAAACACGCCGCGAGTGGGAACGCCGCTAACAAAGGTGAAATTGCCCCACGATTTCGTGTAGCTGTAATGCAAACCATCAAAGCTTCGCCCGACGTTGGTCCAACCGAAATTGCCGAGCAGCCGCTGCGCGACGCGCGAATTCTTGACGGCGGCCAGCGTCGCGTTCTTGGGCGCCAGTTCACTGCCATCCAGGAACTCGAACCGCCCCAGCTTGAGCGATTGTCCGGCCCCGCCGAACGGCGTCAAGCGCACGTAGAGTTGCTTGGGAAAGATCATTGCCCTATTGCCGCGCCGGCCGTTTGCGGCGAAGTAATTTGCGCCGGCGCCCAAGGCGCCTTGCGCGCCTGGCACGCTCGAATCGGAGGGCATGCCCAGCAGGATCGGAACCGCGAACTCGGCGTTCCACTCCCAGTTCTCCAGCTTTTGCGCGAAGCTCAATCGGAAGAGGTTACCGGAATAGGCATAAGCGTTGTTCCCGGAAGCAGGTTCAAACCAGTCAAACCCCTCGATCCGCGATCGAAGGCTCCCGCTTACGGTCACCTTTCCGATTTTTAACGATCCCGGCGCCGTGGACGCCTTTGCCGCCGGTGCCTTCGCGGCGTTCGATGGCGCGCCCTCCGGTTCGGCCGCCATCGCCATCTGGATTGCAATCACCGCCACTATGTTCCTGAACTTCATGACTTTTTTCGGTTCTTCGCTGTTTGGTGTGGGTAAGAGAGTCGGCTTAAGTTCGCCAGCGCCGAAGTGCTGGTCCTGGCAAGAGCATTCGGCCGGCAAGACCGGCCGTGGAAATGGCGGGCCGTGGAAAGCGAGGAAAACCAAGCGCAGGTTTTCGCTCTCTTCCTACCGCCCTTGGAAATCGCAAAAAGGCGCGATTTCCACATTCCCACCGCCGCGACGGCGATATTGTCGTTTCCAACTTCAAACTCCAAGAAGCGAACACGGGACTCCCTCACGCCCCTCATCCATTCGAGATTCCTTCCTTGCCGACGCCTTCAAGAACCGAATGCCCTCATTCCGCACGCCCGTCCTTACCCACACCAAACAGCGAGGAGGCCTTTTTTCCTCCTTGCACGATTTCCTGCAACTTCGTTTTCAGGTCGTCGAACGACTCGTTCAAGTCGTTGCAATACACAGCCGAATCCTCGGCCCGCATTGCGTTGTCGTTGGCCACACTCGCCAGTGAAGCCAGCGATCTCGTCGTCGCCACGATGTCACCCGCGTCCAGCACATTTTGCGCCCCCCGGCATGCCGTAGCCTGCTCGTCGGCCGCCTGCACCAGGTCCTTGTTGCACAGCACTACCGCGTCAATCTTTGATGTGAAACCTTCCACCTTGAGAACAGACCATTCCACCGGCTTGATGATTGCCAGGTGGATCAGCCATAACAAAAGCGCGAAACCAATTACGAATATGGCAGCCAGCGCGCCCAGCGTCCGGTCTCGGCCTTCCGCGGCCAGGGCGGCCACTTGGTCAATCGGGACCTCTACACGAAGAGCCCCCATCAGCCCATTCAACGTAAAGGTCTTGCCGGGAGCGATCCCGCGGCCATTGCGCAGCGCCATGACATCCGCCTGCTTTTCGTAATTGTTGTGGCAACTCACGCACGCCGCCGCCGCCGCCGGGTCGGCCATCATATAAAGCAGCTTCGATTTCCCGTTTTTCGTCTCAAACCGGTAGACCGGCTTCCAGGCGTATCCCGTCGCCACCGCGGGCCCAGTTGCGAACGCCTGTTCCTGCTGCTCCAGTTGCTTCCAGGCCCAGCGGTCAAACTCATCATTGAGACCTTGTTCAGGATTCAGGTTCCACAGGCTCACTAGCGAGTAGGAATAAAGCCCCTTCGCTTGTTGAGCCACGCGTTTCGAAACGTTTCTCACGAACTGCGCGGGCAGTGGAATATACCCCTTATTCTCGCCGGAGTTCTCCGAGGCTCCCACGCCGTCCTTCATGAGTTTCCCCACCAGTTCCTGTGTATACACCGCCCGGTCGCTTACCACCTGTGTCGAGACGATCTCCGCAACCCGCACCGCTTCCTGCTCAATCAGACTGTTGTGCGATCGCTCAAGGATCGCGTACGTCGCCCCGCCCAAGACCACGCCAATGATCGCGATTACCGCAAAAAATTTTCCTCGAATTCCCATTGTTTTCTCTTTCTCTAGACCATCGCCTTCAGTTTTTCGGTGAGTTCCTGCTGCTTCGCCTTGTCCGGCGCAAGATGCAGGGTCGTCGCACCAACGACGTTGGCCATAATGGATCGTAGATCCTCAGCCGTGATTGAATCCGACGTTGCCTGGCATCGCACTAACTGCCGCCCGATCACGGCCACAGCTCTCTCATTGCCCAGGTAAGCCGAGACCGTTGTGACCAATCTCGTGTAAAAAACATTCGCCATACCTTTACGTCCTTTCACGCCGCGCAATCAGCCGCGTCTGTTAACTAATCCTCCATATCGGCGATGACGCTTCGCGGCCTCTAAGTAAAATGCTCGCTTCCCGGTGAAACTTTGCTTAGTTTTCGGCGCCGCGACGTTCAACTCCGATCGCCAATCGAAGCATTTTTGGGCGCGACGAACCAACACCGGAAGCCGTTCCGATGTGCCGGGCGTAAACTCAACGCGCCATCAAGCGCTCCGCATCATCTCGTCCCACGTCACCACGCGCTTCTGATCAATCGCCATCTGGCCCAAAATCGAAGTCAACGTACTCTCCGCCGCGCGCACGCCCACATTCTCCGGCTTGCCTTCCGACACCCGCCGCACGAACTCCCGCAGCGCGTCCACCGTAATATCCTGCCCTGACTTTTCCGTCACCGGCCCCGCCCCCGTGTTGTAAGTCCAGTATTCCCGCGCCGTCTCAATAAATCCGTTATCCCCGATATATCTCTCCCGGTTCGAACGGAAAAACCGCGGCGTCATTTGCGACCCGATAAAACTCATCTGCACCTTATCCGGATAGTCATACGTGACACTCAAATGATCCAGCAGATCGCCCCGCTTCTCCACCGTCCTTCCGCCCGTCCCAATCGCCTGCAACGGATGCGCCCCCAGAAACCAGTTAATCGCGTCCAGGTTATGCACATACGTTTCAACGATCACTTCCCCGAACGTCGACCGCCACAACTTCCACTGCTCCAACTTCTCTTTCTCATTGCGCGGCAAGGGCTGCACAGGCTCATCCCCCTTCAACGCAAACTTCAAAAACTCACCATGAACCTCACGCACTTTCCCAATCGCCCCGGACTCCAACATCTGCTTGGCCTTCACATAAACGCCGCCATACCGCTGCTGAAATCCAAACGTGATATTCACTTTGCGATCCGCGCTATCGGCCGCCCGCATCACTCGCTTACACCCGGCCACGTCCAGCCCCGCGGGCTTCTCCATGTATATGTGCTTGCCAGATTTCACCGCCGCTTCAAAATCTCAAGACTACCGAGTTCTCGCTAATCTAACAACGATCCCTCTCACTGCTTCTTGTCCATTTTCATTTTGAGCTGAGATCGTTCAATGGACAGAGTGATCAATCGGTCGATGAGCTTTTTGAACCGTTTAAAATTCGAGACCTCGAC
>CAMDKT010000657.1 GCA_945900935.1 Candidatus Sulfopaludibacter sp. SbA3
GGCCCCGCATCGCCCCGCGCCGTGGAGCCGAACAGTGATAGGCGCACGATACCAGCGTCCCTGAGTTGCCGCTCGTGAGCACGAAGCGTTGCTATGACTTGTTCCCTCTCCATGGGTCTATTTTTGCCCGCCGTTTTTGCCCGGTCAAGGACTATCTTAAATCGAGAGACTGTGGCGACCGGGCTACGACCGTCCAAAACCGCAACGAGGAGGTTTGGTTGTTAATTCCCGCGCCGGGCGAGGCTAGATTTTCGGGCGCTTGAAGTACATCTGAGGGCGGGGGTGGCAGACCCTTAATCAATCAGCCCTTTGCGAACGGCGAAGCGGACCAATTCGCTGGTCGAGTGGAGATTCAGCTTTTCCATAATGCGCCCGCGGTGGGCGTCGACCGTATAAACGCTGAGATTGAGCAGTGTCGCGATGTCCTTGTTCGTTTTGCCTTCGGCGATTAATTGCAGGACTTCGCGTTCGCGGGAGCTTAGCAGATCCAACGGGTCGGTGACGTGTTTGCGGTAATCGGAAAGGACGGTGTCGGAGACGCCGGGGCTGAGGTAGCCTTCGCCTTTGGCGACAGCGCGGACGGCGGCGAGGAGGTCGACGTCGATGGAATCCTTGAGGAGATAGCCGCGGGCACCGGCACGCAGGATTTCGCGGACATAGACGGAATCTTTGTGCATGCTGAGAGCCAGGACGCGGGTGTGCGGGTTGGCTTCGGTGACGCGGCGGGTGGCCTCGATGCCGTTCAGTTCGGGCATGGCGACGTCCATGACGACGACGTCCGGCTTCAATTGTTCGCTCATTGTAACGGCTTCGCGGCCGTTGCCGGCTTCGCCGACGATTTCCATATCCGCTTGCGCGCCAAGGATCATACGGAAGCCCTGGCGGACCACGGCGTGGTCATCGACTAATAAGATTCGTGTCTTCTTGCTCATCATTCGTACGGGTCGTGGGCACTACGGCGGATGGCACCCAGGCTGCAATCGTCACTCCCTTTCCGGGGGTCAGGATTTCCAGTTCTCCGCCTGCGTTGCGCGCTCTGGCCCTCATGCCGGTCATGCCGATACCGCGCCGGGCGGATTTTTCGACAGGATCGATTCCTTTCCCATTGTCGCTGATCCGGAGGCGGATCTTGTCGCCGTCTTTGTGCAGGCTGATCTCGACGCGCGTCGCTTTGGAATGGCGGGCGACGTTGGTCAACGCTTCCTGCGCGATGCGGAAGAGATGCGTTTCGGTTTCGTCCGGGAGGCGGACGGTAATGGAGGAATCGTAGTTGACTTCGATGCCGGTGCGTTCATTAAAGCGCTCGCATTGCCAGCGAAGGCCGGCGTCGAGGCCGAAGTCGTCGAGAATCGTCGGGCGCAGAAGCTGGGAGAGTTCGCGGACGTTTTTGATGGCTTCGTCGACGAGGTGGAGGCAATCTTCGAAGCGGCGATTGGACTCGGCGGCGGCGAGGGCTGCGAGGTTGGCTTTGACGGCGGTGAGGGACTGGCCGAGTTCGTCATGGAGTTCGTGGGAGAAGCGGCGGGCGGCGGACTCCTGATTTTCGAGCATGTGCCAGGAGACGCGGCTGAGTTCGCTGGCCTGATACTCGATGCGGCGGGAGAGGCTGGCGGTGGTGCGGATGGTGAGGATGGCGACGATGAGGGCGAGGATAAGGCAGGCACCCATGAGAAAGGTGGATTGGTTGACGAGGCGGGCGGATTTTTGGGTGAGTTCGCCTTGGGCCTGCGAGGAGCGTTCGGAGCCTCGGGCGATGAGTTTGCGAATGATTTCGATGACTTGCTCGTGGAGTTCGAGGAGATCGTTAGAGAAGAGCGATTCGGCGTCTTCGACGGCGAGGAGGCGGCGGGCTTCGGCGGTGAAGTCCGTGGCGGCGAGGCGGAGTTCTTTCCAGAGGGGCTCGTCTTTGGTACCGCTGCCGGCGGCGACGATTTGTTCGATGACGCGGTCGGCTTCGGTGAGCTGGGAGAGGATGTCGTCGCGGTCGACGGAGCCGGGTTCCTGGTTGAGATTGTTGAAGACGGCGTTGAGGGCGCCCTGTTCGCGGTGGATTTCGTCGATGAGGCGGTTGGTGACGACTTGTTCGCCGGCGAGGCGTTCGGCGGAGGCGCGGATCTGCTGGGCGTTATAGACGCTGATGTAACCGGAGGCGAGGAGGAGGAGGATGACGAGGGCGAACCCGGTGATCAGGACGCGGAGGATGCTCTTGTCGGTGATTTGGTTAAACATCCGGCTTCTTTCAGGGTATAGGAAGTGATGGATGTACCTGATTGTCTAGCGTGAAGTCGTGACGGGAAATAGCCTGTTTTCGGGATGCGCGAAGAAGGGGAATGCCTCATGCTGGTCATATCTGGCCTGCCTCCAGCGGCCACAATTTTTAAGGAGATATTGAAACATGAAGAAGATTCTTGCGTTGATGGTTCTCGGCGCTTTCTCGATGGTGACGTTCGCCGCTGCCGTCAGCGACGACACGAAGAAGGACGAAAAGAAGGACGAGAAGAAGAAGGACAAGAAGAAGAAGAAGGCCAGCTAACTTCTTTCTTCTGATCTTTCGATCAGTTTGGCAAACGCGGAATGGGCAACCATTCCGCGTTTGCATTTGGCGTGCAGCATTTACAATAGTCAGTACGCCCAATGCGCAATGTGATCACAACCGGAGATGTACCGCTCGGCGGGGTGCTGGAGGTTTTGCGCGGCACGATTGTGACGCCGTCGGCGCGGGAGCTGGCGCGGGACCGGGGCGTGCCGATAGTGGAAGTGGCGCCGGAGGCGTATCGGACCGCGAAGGAACCGCACCGGACTGTGGCCATCGGCAGCGACCATGGCGGGTTCCGGATGAAAGAATTTTTGAAGGGCGTAGTGGCGTCGATGGGATACGTGGTGGAAGACTGCGGGGCGTTTGATGAACGTCCGGTGGACTATCCGGATGTGGCGGAAAAGGTGGCTCTATTCGTGAGTTCGGGCGAGGCGTTTGCGGGGGTGATGGTGGATGGGGCGGGGATTGGATCGGCGATGGTGGCGAATAAAGTGCGGGGGATTCGCGCGGCGAATTGTTATGACCGGGCGTCGGCGCGGAACAGCCGGGAGCATAATCACGCAAATGTGTTGACGGTGGGGGGGCGGATGCTGACGGAGACGCAGGCGGAGGAAGTCACGCGGACGTGGTTCACGACGCCATGGGGCGGGGGGCGGCATCAGGCGCGCATCGATAAGATAACGGCGGTGGAGACGAAGAATTTCAAAGGGAGCCGCGGGTGACGGACGCAGAGTTGGATTTGCTGGTCGCCCAGATTGGCGACGAATTCGCGGCGCGATTGGGGCGGCCCGCCGTTGCGGCGGCGTCTTCCGGCTATGACGCGCCCGCCGCCGTTGAGACTGCGGCGGGGGGCCCCAGCGATGCGCGGCTGGCGGCGATGATCGACCATACTTTGCTACGCGCGGATGCGACGACGGAGGAAATATTGCAAATTTGCGCCGAAGCGCGGACGCACGGGTTCGCCAGCGTTTGCGTGAATAGCGGCTGGGTGGCCCTGGCGGCGCGGGAGTTGCGGGGGACGGCGGTGAAGACGTGTACGGTGATCGGATTTCCGTTAGGCGCGATGGCGACGGCGGTGAA
>CAMDKT010000658.1 GCA_945900935.1 Candidatus Sulfopaludibacter sp. SbA3
CCCCATTGGATGAGGCACACTCATGCCACACATGCGCTGGCGCGCGGTGCCGAGCTGACCACCGTGCGCGACAACCTGCGACATTCGTCGGTTGCCACAACCTCGATTTACCTGCACACCGACGAAGTCAAGCGGGCCAGGCAGATGGGGGATGCGTTTGCGGCGCGGTCGTGAAGGGGGGTGGCAAGAATCGGCGAATGCCGAGACGGCAGCCGAACCAGCGCGACGCTGGGGTGGTCGCCCAGGAGCCTCAATGCAGCGGGGATTTGGCTAACTTTACTTTTTTGGGGCTTGGGCAAAAATAGCCATATTGCCCTGGCGGTCGGCGTAGACAGTTTCCGGGTAGCTGAGTTGGGCGCGTGCCGCCGGGCCGTTGAGATTGGCGAGGCCGATCTCGCCGTTGCCGGCGAACGTATCGATGCTTCCGTTGGGGCGGACGCGGCGGATGCGGTGATTATCGTTGTCGGCGATGTACAGATTACCCGCCGCGTCGAAAGCGATGCTGAAGGGATCGTCGAGGCGCGCCTGGATGGCGAGTCCGCCGTCCCCGCTAAATCCGGCGATGCCGGTGCCGGCAACGGTTCTGACGATTCCGTTGGCGTCGATTTGGCGGACGCGGTGCATTTGCGGTTCGGAAAAGTGGATGATGCCTCGTGTGTCGACGGCGATGCTCCAGGGGTCGATGCGGGCGTTAAGGGCGGTCGCGCCGTCGCTGGGGTTCTCGCCGCCGCCGGCGATGGTGGAGATGACGCCGACGCGATCAACACGGCGAATTTTGCCGCTGCCGGCGGCGACTATGAGTAGATTCCCTTGCGGATCGAAGGCGAGGCCGGAGGGCCCGTCGAGTTCGGCTTGCGTAGCGGGCGCGCCATCGCCGTCGAGGCCTTGCAAGCCGTTTCCAGCAAAGACGGACAGGATGCCGCGGGTGTCGATTTTGACGACGACGTGATTATCAAAATCGGCGACATACAAGTTACCGTTCGCATCGGCTACGATGCCTTGAACAGCGGCGAGAGGGGCTTGGAGAGCGGGACCGGGCGTGGAGGGAAAGATCCAGCCGGTACCGGCGACGGTTTCGACGTAGGATTGCGCGGATAGGGCGGCGGCTGTTACGAGAAATCTGAGAAACATGTAGCCTCGAATCGTATCGCGTAATTTTCAGGATACTACCGTCAGTCCGGGAGACGGCCGCGTCCAGAAGGCCGAGACACATTTTCCGGCGTTGCGCCGGAACTCTGCCAGAGGTAAGGTGAGGGTATGACCGTCGAAGCTATTAAGGAAGTGATTGCGGTACTGCCGGAAGCGGAGCGTCACTCGCTGGCCCTGTGGCTCAATGAATTCGGCTACGACGACTGGGACAGGCAGATGGTCCAAGACTTCTCGCCTGGCGGCCGGGGCGCAGCGTGGGCCGCGAAAATCAAGCGTGAGATCGCCGAGGGCAAGGCCCGTCCCATGGAAGAATTCCTGGCGGAGGCAAAAGCGAAACGGGAACAACCGCCGTCCCGCCCGTGATCGTTCAATCCAAAACGCTCTCCGGATTCTGGGAGCGTTACTACAAACTGCCCATAGACATCCAACGGCGCGCGGACAAACAGTTCGCGCTGTTTACCGAAGACCACCGGCATCCTTCCCTTCAGTTGAAACCCGTTGGTGAGTTTTGGGCGGCCCGTGTTACAGACGCCTATCGCACACTTGCAGTCCGCGAAGGTAATGTCTTCACTTGGTTTTGGATCGGCCCGCATGACGAGTACGAGCGTATTTTGAAGGGTTGATCGTTTTACGCGTCAATCCTAAATCCGGCTTTTGCGCTAGCGGCCGAGCGCCTTCCGGATGGCGGCATCTGCAATGGGCACCATGCCTTCGTACCCTTTAGCGTTGGGGTGCAGGCCGTCACCGGAGAAGCCGCCCTTCAACCAGCCCTTTTCGTCGGCGAAGGCGGCGTGGTAATCGGCGTAGACGGCGCCGGATTTTGCGGCATACTCCCGAAGCCAGGCGTTGAGTTTCAGGATGCCGGCCGGGGGACGCTGGGTGGTTTTGGGACGGGCGGTGCGTAGTGGGGCCGGTGTTGCGGGCGATGTCGTTCGTCCCGGCGAGGAGGATCATGGCGGCGGGTTTGAGGGTGATGACATCGGGGAAAAGCCGGACGAGCATTTGCGGCGTGGTCTGGCCGCCGATGCCGCGATTGACGTAAGGTTTGCCGGGGAAAGATTCGGGGAGTTTCCAGCCGTCGGTGATGGAGTCGCCGTAGTAGACGACGCGGCCAGGCTCGGGCAGGAGTTTGGCGTTATCGGCGTGGTAGCGGCCGAGTTGATTCCAGTCCTGGAGTTGGCCGGCGAGGGATTGGGCGGTGGACGGCAGGCAGCAGTTGGCGCGGGGCGGGGCGAAGTCCCCGGCGAGTTGAGCGAATATGGCTAAGGGCGTCAAGGAGGCAGGAACTTCGCACGACAATTTTAATGATTGAGGAATCAAGCGGATAGGGGGAAATTCGCAAATCTGAGATTCTGACAGCGCTTGCCCTTGGCATCGCTATCATAATACAATTCTCCAATCATCCCGCTTTCAGGCGTGCATTGGGGAGACTTGAAAACAGCTCACAATGCGGAACGGTTCTAGGGATCGGTCAGTCTGGTGGCGGGGCGTGCGATCGCCAGATACCGAGGTAATTGTTAATGATTCAACGCAGGAATGTTGCTGCGGCGCTGCTCGCGCTGCTCTTCACGCCGCCCTACTTGCTGGCACAGAGCGGTGCCGGTACCATCCAAGGGACTGTCCAGGACGCCACGTCCGCCGCCATCCCAGGCGCCACAATTCATGCTCTGCAGATTGCCACGGGCGTTACCCTGGATACGACTTCGAACGCTGGAGGATTCTTCGCTCTCAAAGGCCTCTTTGCCGGCACCTACAGGGTGACCGTCGCCGCGGCCGGGATGAAGAGGTCGGAAAATACAATCACATTGCAGAACGGCCAGGTGTTGGTCTTCAATCCGCGCCTGGCGGTCGGCGAGGTGACGGAAAAGGTCACGGTCAGCGGGGAGACCATTCAACTCGCCACCTACGACAGCGGAACAGTGAATACACAGCTCGATGCTGCCCGAATTGGTCAACTTCCTATGAACGGGCGGAACGTGCTCGGCTTGGCACAGAACACAGTCCCTGGTCTGGAAGGGGGCGGCACCCGTGCCAATGGACTGATGGGCGAAGCGATGGAGTATTCGCAGGACGGCGCCCCAATGACCAATCGCAATTTCGGCAGCCCGGCGAATACGGCGCAAGCGATCTTGCCGGATCCGGACTCGGTCCAGGAAGTGCGATTCGAGACACTGAATTCCAGCGCTCAGTTCTCCACGCCGGCGACGGTGATTTTGACAACGAAGTCGGGGACGAACCAAATCCACGGTTCGCTCTTTGAAACAGCGCGCAACAACTTTATCGGTGTCGCCAAAGCACGGCAGGATCCCTCGAACCTGGTAGCGCCGAAGCTGATCCGCAACGAGTTCGGCGGCTCGGTCGGCGGACCAATCCATGTCCCGAAACTGTATGACGGCAGGAACAGGACGTTCTTTTTCGTTGCCTATGAGCGCTTCTCGCTCCGGCGGGCC
>CAMDKT010000659.1 GCA_945900935.1 Candidatus Sulfopaludibacter sp. SbA3
GATCGGTCCAGCCACTGGTGTCGCGGTTTCCGTATGCGAATCGATCGAGAAACGACTGCATGGTTCCACGGCCGGCGCGATCGGCGATTTCGCGGAAGTACCAGATGGCGGAGACGCGGAAAGCGTTCTGCAGGTCCTGGTCCTTTGCCCAGGCTTCGGGCCAGAAAGATTGGGTCCTGTGTTTTTTATCGTCGTATTTCAATACGTGATCGGGTGACGGAATGACTCCGGTTTCGAGGCCGATGACGTCGTTGGGAATTTTGAATGTGGAACACGGGGCGAGGCGACGAAGGCGACGTCTTGTGGCAAAGCCGCCGCGGTGCCGAGTATCATCCAAGTAAGCAGCCGCATGTCACTATTATCCCGCCGAAAGTTTCTCGCCTCGCTTGCGGTTCCCGCTGGCGCGGTGCTGGTCCATGAACACATCCTGGTAGACTTCGCCGGGGCGGCTACAGTTAGCCGCGCTAATTATAGCCGCGACGAAGTTTTCCGGATCGCGCTGCCGCATCTGGAGGCGCTGAAGCAACACGGCTGCGTGCGGCTGCATGAATGCACGCCGAATTTCGTGGGGCGCGATCCGGTGTTGCTGGCGCGGTTGCAGGAGGCCAGCGGCATCGAAATCTGGACAAATACGGGTCTCTACGCGGCGCGCAATTTCATTTTTCTCCCCGACTACGCGCACAAAGAAAACGCCCGGCAACTCGCCCGGCGGTGGGTACGCGAGACGCGCGAAGGCGTGGAGGGTATGAAGCCGCGCTTTATCAAAATCGGCGTCGATCGCGGTCCGCTACCGCCGCTGAGCCGGAAGATTGTCACAGCGGCGGCGTATGCGAGCCGCGAGACCGGGCTGCCTGTTTGCGCTCATACGGGCGACGGATTGGCGGCGCGGGAACAGCTCGATATTCTTGTGCGCAATCAAGTGGCACCGTCCAAGTTCGTGTGGGTTCACGCGCAGAACGAGCGCGACTTCGGCGTTCATGAAAAAATGGCCCGCGACGGCGCTTGGGTGGAGTTCGATGGGATCTCGCCGCAGGGACTGGATTGGCATTTGGGTTGCGTGCGGAATCTGGCCGGCAAGGGGTTGCTGCATCGCACGCTGATCTCGCACGACGCCGGCTGGTATCACGTGGGCGAGCCAGGGGGCGGCCGATTCCGCGGGTTCACGTATCTGTTTACGGATTTCGCGCCGAAGCTGGACGCGGGGATGTTTCGGCAACTGGTTGTGGAGAATCCGCGGGTGGCGTTCGAACCGTAGACTTACTCCATCGCCAGCAAAGCGGCCATCGTCTCCATGCCCGCCCACAGGTTTACCAGCCGTAGATTCTCGTTGTGGGAGTGCTGATTATTGTCGTGATTGGCGATCGGCACAATGATCAGCGGCCGCGCCAATACCTCCTCAAACACCGCCATCGGCAGGCTTCCGCCCATCGTCGGGATCTTGAGCACCGGCCCGCGCGCGGCCTCCACCGCCGCGATTACCTTTTTCGCTATGGCCGAGTCCATCGAAGCGCGCACGGCGTTGTAGCCGCCGTCGGAGGTAATCTTGGCCACCTTCGGATACTGGCGCAGCGTCGCCGCGTCCGGGTCCTTCGTCACCACATGGTAGCCGCGCCCCTTCACGTGTTCGATCACCCGCTCGAGCGCCGCCTTCGTGCCGATTCCTTTTACCAGCCGGATGTCGAAACTCGCGGTAGCCGTCGATGGCACGACGTTGCGCGCGGCGCGGCCCACGGCGGCGCTCGACAGCCCCCGCAAGTTCAACACGGGCCGGTTCACCAGCAACTCGATTCGTTCGCCGTTGCCCAGCGTCCGCCCCAGCGCCAGTTCGCGCGCCCACGCCGCGGAAACGTTCGGGGCTTCGGCGATGGCCGCCTTTTCCGCCGCCGACAATGGCACCAGGCCGTTCTCAAATCCTTCAATCAAAACCAGCCCGTCGTCATTCCGCATGGACGCAGCCAGACTCACCAGCATCTGCGCTGGATTCGGTGCCCAGTTCCCGTAATGACCGCTGTGCAACTCCCGGTCCGGCCCATAAACCGTCACATCGAAGCCGACCACGCCCCGCGCGCCAAAGGCGATCTGATCGCGTCCGCTGGCATGTTGCGGCCCATCGCAGAAGAGCCAGACATCGGCGTCGAGAATCGCTTTGTGCGCGGTGAGAATTTCGCGAACATGGGGCGAACCCATCTCTTCCTCGCCGTCGAAGAAAAACTTGATGTTCGATTTCGCGGCCACGCCGGCGGCCTTCATCGCGTCCATCGCCGAAAGCATCGCCTGTATGGGCGCTTTGTCGTCGGAGGCCGACCGCGCATAGATCCGCCCGTCGACAATTTTCGGCGTCCAGGGCTCGGTAACGGTCCATTTCGACGCATCCACCGGCTGGCCGTCGTAATGAGCGTAGAACATGACCGTCTGCGTCGCGCCGGGCGTTTTCCATTCGGCGAAAACGGCTGGAGGAGCGTTGCCGGCGGTCAGTTTCCGGGCTGCAATCCCGCGCTTCTGAAACGCGGCGATGATCCAATCGGCGTTCTTCCCGATGAACGGCCGCTCGATATCGCGAGCGACATTGGGAATTGCCAGGAACTCCATGTATTCGGCGAGGATTTCTTTTTCGTGCAGACGCCGCCATTGGCGCGCCGCCTCGGCCGGGGTTGCCGCCTCCAGGGCGCAAACCGCGGCTATTATCCAAAGGAGGGAAGCCTTCATCGGTTAACTATAACGCGGCAGCTTCACCAACAGATCCGCGACGCCTAATTGCGGCGCCCATGCTTCCAAATACCGCCAATCCAACCGCTCTTCCTGCACATTCACAATGCTTAGAACATCTCGCCAATATTCCACCTTCGGCCAGCGCAATTTCGCCAGCAACGCGTCCTCAGCGCTCCAAACGGGCAGGGAGACACCCGCCAAAGAGCCCGGCCGCAACCACACGCGCCGTTCCAATTGCGATTCCCAAAACCCACAGTCGTCCTTGGGCAGAAAATCGATCTTCAGCACTTCCTCCTTGGACAGAATCGACGCGGACCCGACGCTACAATATCGTTCTCCCAAAGCCGCCAATAAATCGCCCGCGGCGCACCTCGCCGAGATATCGACATCGGCCGCCAGCCGCGGCTCGGCATGCGCCGCAATCGCGATTCCGCCGCCCACAACGTACTCAATCCCCATTCTCTCCAAGGTCCGCAACAGCAATGGCGGCGGCCGCGATCCCAGCGGAATTTCACCCTCCGGCCAACGCGCATCCTGCGGTGCCTGGTCCCAATAGCGCTTCCTTGCCAACAGGCGGCGGATCGTACTCCACTGCGCGCCCGGGTTCTGGTACCGCAACATCCCGATCTCAAATGATTGTCCCAGAGACGTAATGTCAAATACCAGATCCAGCCGTTTGTCCGGCGTCATTGCCCGCCGGAGCGCGAGCATCATCGCCCAATGCCGCTTACTTTGTGTAGCAGAGCGGTATTTTGCTGAAGTTCAAATTATCTGCTGGACATTTTCGCCGCCGCTGGGTATAGTTTGTTGGATGGGTCCACCAGAACAATTAGTGTAAGCCTTGAGAAGATCGGTCTCGACGC
>CAMDKT010000660.1 GCA_945900935.1 Candidatus Sulfopaludibacter sp. SbA3
GGTGGCGCCGTAGAGGACGACGTTGCCGATGAGAATATTGTGCTCCGGGACAAACGAGGCCGTCCGCGGCGGATAAACCACGATGCGCCCGCCGCTCAATCCTTTGCCAACATAGTCATTCGCGTCGCCTTCCAATTCGAGGCTGATCCCATTGGCCAGGAACGCGCCAAAACTCTGCCCGGCGGAGCCGTTGAACTTGATCTGAATGGTATCCGTGGGCAACCCTTCCGACCCGTACCGCTTGGCGACAACACCGGAAAGCATCGCGCCCACGGTTCGATGGATATTTCGGATCGGCAGCACAAACTGCGCCGGGATTTTGTTTTCCAAAGCGTCCTGGGCCAGTTCGATGAGTTTATGATCCAGCGCCGCCTCCAGGCCATGGTCCTGCGCGATGACGCAGCGCCGGAACACCTTCTTCGGCACCGGCGGATTGAATAGCATCGACGACAAGTCGAGTCCCTTGGCTTTCCAGTGATCCTTCACATCGCGCATTTCCAGCATGTCGACGCGGCCGACCATTTCATCGAAGGTCCGGAAGCCCAACTGGGCCATGATCTCGCGGACCTCATCGGCTATGAAGAAGAAGAAGTTGATCACGTGCTCCGGCGTGCCCGTGAACTTCGCGCGGAGGGCGGGGTCCTGGGTGGCAATGCCCACCGGGCAGGTATTCAAGTGGCACTTGCGCATCATGATGCAGCCCAGAGCGACGAGCGGAGCGGTGGAAAATCCGAACTCCTCAGCGCCGAGCAGCGCGCCGATCACGACGTCTTTACCGGTCTGCAACTTGCCATCGGTTTGGACACGGATGCGCGACCGGAGGTCATTCATCACCAATACCTGCTGCGTTTCGGCGAGGCCCAGTTCCCAGGGAACGCCGGCGTGCCGGAGCGAAGTGAGCGGCGATGCGCCGGTGCCGCCCGAATCGCCGGCGATCAGCACGAGATCGGCGTGCGCCTTCGCTACGCCGGCGGCCACCGTGCCGACGCCAACTTCAGAGACCAGCTTCACCGAGATGCGGGCCTGCGGATTGACGTTTTTCAAGTCAAAAATCAGTTGGGCCAGATCTTCAATGGAATAGATATCATGATGCGGCGGAGGAGATATCAGCCCGACGCCCGGAATGGAGTGCCGGACTTTCGCCACAAATTCATCCACCTTGTAACCTGGCAACTGCCCGCCTTCGCCGGGCTTGGCGCCCTGGGCCACCTTGATCTGTAACTCGTCGGCATTCACCAGGTAATTCGCCGTGACGCCAAACCGTCCGCTGGCGACTTGTTTAATGGAGGAGCGTTTCGAGTCGCCATTGGGCATCAGCTTGAAGCGGGTTTCGTCCTCCCCGCCCTCGCCGGTATTGGAACGGCCCCCCATGCGATTCATGGCGATGGCAAGCGTCTCATGCGCCTCTTTCGAAATGGATCCAAAGCTCATGGCGCCGGTGGCGAACCGCTTCACGATCTCTTTGGCCGACTCGACATCGTCCAAAGAGATCGGCTCCGCTGGTTTGAACTGCAACAGCCCGCGCAGCGTGCACAACTGCTGATTCTGCGTGTTAATCAGCTTGGAGTATTCCTTGAAAGTGGCGTAACTTTCCGTGTTCACGGCGTCGCGCATCTTACTAACAGTCTGGGGATTCAACAGATGATATTCGCCGCCCACGCGGTACTGATAATTACCGCCGGGCGATAGCTCCAGATCGGCTTCGGTAAGCGGATCGAAGGCGTGTTCATGCTTCATCTTGGCTTCGCGGGCCAGGACCTCCAGGCCCACGCCTTCGATACGCGAAGCGGTACCGGTAAAGTACTTATCCACCAGGCTCTTGTTCAGCCCAATCGCCTCAAAAATCTGGGCGCCGCGATAGCTCTGGAGCGTCGAGATCCCCATCTTCGAGAAGACTTTCAGCAAACCCTTATTGACGGCTTTTGTGTAGTTCTTCAGCGCCGTCTCAAAGGGAACGTTGATCTGTCCGCGCATCGCCATGTTATCGAGCGTCTCGATGGCCAGATAGGGATTGACAGCACTGGCGCCGTAGCCGATGAGGCAGCAGAAATGCATCACTTCCCTCGGCTCGCCGCTCTCAACAATCAAGGCCACTTGTGTGCGCGAACCCTCGCGGATCAAATGATGATGAACCGCCGTCAACGCCAACATCGACGGGATGGGCGCCGAATTGGCATCCACGCCGCGGTCACTCAAAATCAGCAGCGTGTATCCGGCCTGAATGGCCCAGCTCGCCCGTTTGCACAGCGAGTCCAACGCCCGTTCCAACTCCTTCTCCCCGCCATGAACATCGTAGAGAACGGGCAGCGTATAGGCAAGGAAATCCCCCCAGCTCACGCGCCGGATCTTTTCAAGATCGCGGTTGGTCAACAACGGGTGCTCTAACTTGAGTAAGTGGCTATGTTGCGGCGTCTCCGCCAGGACATTCCGCTCGGTGCCGATGTAACTGGTCAAGGACATGACAAGTTCTTCGCGAATCGGATCGATGGGCGGATTTGTAACTTGGGCGAATAACTGTTTGAAGTAGTGGAATAGCGATTGCGGTATATCGGAAAGGCACGCCAGCGGCGTGTCGGTCCCCATGGAGCCGATGGGCTCCTCGCCCTTCTCCGCCATGGGAGTGAGAATGGTCCTCAAGTCTTCGGCGGCGTATCCAAATGCACGCTGGCGCAGCAGGATTGTCTCGTGGTCGGTTGCGTAGACGCGCCCTGGCTCCGGCAGCCGGTCGAGCGTGATCTGGTTGTCTTTGATCCACTGTCCGTAAGGCTGGCGCTCCCACAAGCCCTGCTTGACTTCTTCGTCCGGGATGATACGCTTCTGGTCTAAGTCGACGATCAGCATTTTGCCCGGTTGCAGGCGGCCCTTGAATGTAACATCCTCCGGCCTGACCGGCAGCACGCCGGTCTCCGAGGCGACGATCAACAAGCCATCCTTAGTTACTAAGTAGCGCGACGGCCGCAATCCGTTGCGGTCGAGCGTCGCGCCCAGGATATGGCCATCCGTAAACGCCACGGCCGCGGGCCCGTCCCAGGGTTCCATCAACGACGCATGGAACTCATAATAGGCCTTTTTCTCCAGCTTCATCGTGGAATCGGCGTCCCAGGCCTCCGGGATGAGCATCGACATAACATGAGGAATACTGCGGCCGGAGAGGTAAAGCAGTTCCACGGCGTTGTCCAGGGTGGCTGAATCGCTGCCGCCGGGTTCGATAATCGGCAGAATCTTCTTGAGATCATCGCCCCAGATTTCCGACGCCATGACCTCTTGCCGCGCGGCCATCCAGTTGGCGTTGCCGCGAACGGTGTTGATCTCGCCGTTGTGGCAGAGATAGCGGAACGGATGGGCCAGCGGCCAGGTGGGAAAAGTGTTTGTCGAAAAGCGCTGATGCACCATCGCCAGCGCGGAAACGCATTCCGGATCGGCCAGATCCTTGAAGAATTTCTGAATTTGGGGCGCCAGAAGGAGACCCTTGTAGACGATGGTCCGGCAGCTCAGCGACGGGACATAACAGAAGTCCTTATCCCGAATGCTGGAGGCGCGAATCTCATGTTCGGCCCGCTTCCGGATGAC
>CAMDKT010000661.1 GCA_945900935.1 Candidatus Sulfopaludibacter sp. SbA3
CCCGAACCGGCGGAACAACCACGCGGCAGTGTCGTTGAACACGGGTCCGCAGCGTGCCTGGCGCGCTCCGAATCACCCGCAGGCCTCGTTCCTAACCTGCTCGGCGCTCACCGATCTGGCCGCGAAGCTGAAGATGGATCCGCTGGCGCTGATGCAGAAGAACGCGGGGCTAACGCTGCGTTCGGCGACGTATCTCGACCAGCTCAGCAAGGCTGCTGAACTCATTGAATGGAAGAGCAAGTACCACACGCCCGGAGAAGGCAAAGGCACGATCCGGCGGGGGGTAGGGATCGGGATCGCCACATGGGGCGGCGCCGGTCACGCTTCCAAGGCCAAGTGTACGATCCATCCCGATGGGTCCGTAGAAGTCGAACTCGGCTCGCAGGATCTGGGCACGGGGAACCGCACGTGTATCACGATGGTCGCGGCGGAATCGCTGGGGCTTCCGATGAGCGCGATTAAGGTGAAGATCGGCAGCAATGATTACCCTGCCTCCGGTCCTTCCGGCGGCTCGACGACCATCGGCGGCGTCAGCACTTCGACGCGCAAGGCGACGCTGAACGCGCTGGAAAAACTGTTCGAGAAGGTTGCGCCATCGCTGGGCGTGCCGCCCGATCAGTTAGAAGCCGTTGACAGCCGCATTCAAGTGAAGGGCAACCCGAACAAGGCGATGAGCTGGAAACAGGCGGCCCAGAAGCTGGGTCCGTCGAAGATTGAGGAGATGGGCGAGAACGTGCCGGCAAATGCGGCTCGCGAAGGCTTGAACACGCTCGGCGCGGCCGGAGTGCAGATGGCCGAAGTGGAAGTGGATACGGAGACCGGCATCGTCAAGATGCGCAAGATGGTCGCGGTGCAGGATTGCGGGCTTGTCGTCAATCCGAAGACGGCTGAGAGCCAGGTCTATGGAGCTTGCATCATGAGCATCTGCTCAGCGCTATTTGAAGAACGGGTGATGGACGCGGTGACCGGCCGCGTGTTGAACCCGGATATGGAGTTCTATAAGCTCGCCGGGCTTCCCGATATCGGTGAGATCGTGGTGCATATGGACATCCAGGAAGTTCACGATAAACGCGGGATTATCGGCCTTGGCGAACCGTGCGCCATTGGTGGCACCGCGGCCATCGCCAACGCGGTTTATAACGCGCTTGGCGTCCGTATCCCCATGGTCCCGGTGACGGCGGACCGTGTTCTCAACGCCCTCGGCAACAAGAGGTACGCATAACATGCAGAGCTTTGAATATGCCAATCCGGCCACGCTGAAAGAGGCTTTCGCGGCGCTCGGTACTTCCTGGGAGGATGCGAACATCCTGGCCGGGGGGACCGACCTGCTGAGCCTGATGAAAGACTATGTACACTCGCCCAAACGGGTGGTCAACATTAAGGGCATTAAGGAACTCGGCGGTATCGCCCGCAAGGGCGGGAATATGCGCATCGGCGCGACGGTCACGCTTGACGACCTGACGTCCAATGCGGCGATCCGCGCTTCGTACCCGAGCCTGGTGCAGGCAGCTTTGGGTGTTTCAAGCCCGCAGTTGCGCAACATGGGAACGGTTGCCGGCGATTTATGCCAGCGGCCGCGGTGCTGGTACTACCGGCGCGGGTTCGGGTTGTTGGCTAAGGGTCCGAACGGGGAAGCGCTGGTTCCGACCGGAGAGAACAAGTATCACGCGATCTTTTCGAACGGCCCGGCGTACTTTGTCAGCGCTTCGACGCTGGGACCGGCATTGGTTGCATTGGGCGCGACGATGACAATCGCCAGCGCTTCGGGCAACCGTTCGGTAGCGGTGGAGAAGTTCTTCGTCGCCCCGACAGGGGACGGGCAGCGGGAAACCGATCTGAAGCCGAATGAGATCGTGACGGAAATTCTGATTCCGGTCCCGGCCACCATGAACGCGACGTACGAAGTTCGTCAACGCGAGTTGGTGGACTGGCCGTTGGCCGCGGCTTCGGTTGCGCTTCGAATGAACGGGACGACGATCACGTCGGCCTCGATCGCTCTCGGCCACGTGGCGCCAACCATTTGGCGCGCGACGCAGGCGGAGAAGATGCTGGTGGGCAAGACCATCACGGCGGAAACGGCTGAAGCAGCCGGAGAAGCAGCCGTCGCTAACGCCACCCCGTTGAGCGGCAATCGTTACAAGGTACAATTGACAAAGGTAGCCGTAAAGCGCGCCCTGCTGGCCGCGGCCGGCATCAAGGCATAAAGGAGGGATGGAACGATGGAACGTGCCGGCTTAACCAGGCCAGACGACGACCGTTGTGACAACCTCCGCTGGAAGGGTATGTTTATCGATGCCATGTGGGACCCCAAGGTCCCGCATGGCAACGATCGAGCCTTCTGGTGTCATCGAACGCAAAACTGTCTCGGCCCCGATTCCAAGATCGCGGACGAGTACGAGTGCAATGAAACCCGGAAGTGCTACAAGGCACTCTAACTAGTTAGGGAGACACGGATGAAAACACCTTTCTTGATTCTGTGCGGTGCCGCTGTAATGCTCGCCGCGCCGCTGCCGACGAAGAATATTCGCGGGACCTATGTGGAGGCCCGCTCCGCCGACGTATTTGTCGGCCCCTGCTTCGCTAACTCCGAAGTGGAACTTAAGGGCGATCTGGCCGTGATGGGCTGGAAGATCCAGAAGGGCTCGTGGGAAGGCGTGAGCCTGGACGGGCTTGGCGTGGTGGGCGTGGTGAAGGCGTCGGCGACATTGGGCGACGTGCATCATACGGCGTTCCCGGTGCGCTCAGTGCTGATTATTGACGAGAAGGCGAACCCGGAACAGCGGTTGGCTCTGAAGTCGTTTGCGCAGCGGATGAGCAAGGATCTGTTGAGCGATGTGGTGCGGATCGAGTATATGCCGGTTTCGTTGACCGTGCAGAATGACAACGTGCATAGCGCCATCGCAACGATGAAGGCTGGGGAACTGGCGGCGATCACGACGCGGGCGATCACGCACGCGGATGAAGTCTGCTCGCATGAAGGCGTGTGGTATCCGCCGTTGTCGGAAGTGGAACATGCGATGCCGGCGTTTACGCTTGCGCATCACTACCGGGGCACGGGGCTGGGCACGACGTGGTCAAGCCCGGAGAAAGCCAGCGCTTTCGTGGCTAATTTTAACTTGAACGAGTAGTCGTTTTTTAGAACAACCAAAACGGCCCGCGGCTTGGCTGCGGGCCGTCTTAGTTTGAGGAACAATGAAACACATACTGGTAACACTCGCTATGACCACCGCCGCTGCTTTTTCCGCTTCGAGCGTACACGAGTTCACGCTCAACTCGATCGACGGGAAGCCCGCGCCGCTGGCTTCCTATAAGGGCAAGGTTCTGCTGTTTGTGAACGTGGCCAGCCAGTGCGGCTACACGCCGCAGTACACGGGATTGCAGAGTCTTTACGCCAAGTACAAGGACAAGGGGCTGGTCATCATCGGCGTGCCCGCCAATAACTTCGGTGCCCAGGAGCCAGGGACGAATGAGGAGATCGCGACCTTTTGCTCGCGTAGTTATAACGTCACGTTTCCGATGCTGGGGAAGGTCTCAGTGAAAGGCGCGGACGCCACGCCTCTCTATC
>CAMDKT010000662.1 GCA_945900935.1 Candidatus Sulfopaludibacter sp. SbA3
CGTCGCCAAAGGCGTGCAGCTCCAGCCCCGCGTCGGCCTGGCGTTTCACGTTAAGGAAACCGGCACCGTCTTCCGCGCTTCCTATAACCGTAATTACCAGACCCCGCCCAATGAAAACTTACTCCTGTCCAGCTCGCTAGAGGCCGGTAAGTTAGCCCCGGATGCCGTCCGGGAAGCATTCAGCGGCGGCGTCATTATCATGAAACCGGAGCGTCAGGACTTCTTCGAAACCGGCCTGCAGCAGACGATTTCCCGGCACATCGGATTCAGCGGTTCGTTCTATCATAAGCGCGCCACCGACTTGCAGGACAACGATAACTTCCTCAACACCGGAATCATCTTTCCGATCACTCTGGCTAAGTCGCGAATCAACGGCGTCGAGGGCCGGTTTAACTTCCTGCCCGTTCGCGGAGTCTCCGGGTCCCTCAACTTTACGCACTACCATGCCGTGGTCACGCCGCCTTTTACCGGTGGGCTTTTCCTGGGGTCCGGCGCCGTCGATTCGTTGAGCGCCGGGCCGTTCGTCATCGATCACGACCAGAAGCTCGGCGTCCATGGCATATTGAACTACGCCTATAAGAAACAGTGGTGGGCATCGCTCTCCGTCCGCCATGACTCGGGGCTGGTGTCCAACCCCTCTGACCCGGTCGAGGCCGCCCGCGATCCCGACTACTCGGACTTGCTGCCCTATGTCAATCTGGCGTCCAATCCGGCGCGAGTCCGTCCGCGGACAGTAACTGACATCAACGTCGGCCGCGACCATTACCGGGGCGACAAAAAGGTTTGGGAGATAAGCTTCCAAGTGACTAACATGACTAATGCGGTGGCCCTCTATAACTTCCAGTCGATCTTTGTCGGCACGCGCCTGATTCAACCGCGGGCCGCGGGCGTGAAGCTCCGCTTCTTCTGGTAGCTCAGGCCGTGAAGCGAAGGCGTAGCCGCCGGGAATGATGCGCTGCGCCGTGAGCTGGCTGCTGTCGATGCAAGCGCGGCTCACGTTGCCGTTGGCCCGGAGTCGATCCAGGCGGTATTCGAGCAACGACTTTCCCAGGCCCTGGCCGTGGCGGGTCGAGTCCACCATGCCCCAGGCGAGCCACGCTACACGGCGGGTTGTCTCAATCTCGATGCCGCCGGCACCGGCGATGGCGCCCGTGCCGTCGTCCAGGAATGACTCGTACTGCTCCCGCTCCTGGGGCGCGAACCAATGGGGCGTGTTGGCGGCGAATAGCGCCAGGCAGGCGGCGCGGTCAGCGGGAGTATACGGTCTGAACGTGAAACTCACAAGAAGACCTTGTCGATGACGTTGCCGCCGAAATCGGTCAGCTTCTCGTTACGACCGTTGTGAAGATGGAAGAGTTTGTGCTGATCGAGGCCGAGAAGGTGGAGGATGGTCGCGTGGAAGTCGCGCATGTGGTAGCGCTCCCCGATGCCATTCAGGCCGAATTCGTCCGTTTCTCCCACAATGCGGCCTCCCTTCACGCCGCCGCCGGCAAACCACATGGTGAAGCCGTGGGGGTTGTGATCGCGGCCGTTGCCGCCTTCCGACATCGGCAAGCGGCCGAATTCGCTGCCCCAGATGACGAGCGTGTCATCGAGCAGGCCGCGGGCCTTGAGGTCCTTGAGAAGCCCAGCGATCGGCTTGTCGGTGAGGCCGGCCATCTTTTCGTGATTGGCCACCAGGTCCTTGTGGGCGTCCCATTGGATACTGACCGGGCCGCCGCCGGAGTAAATCTGGACGAAGCGCGTGCCGCGTTCAATGAGGCGGCGGGCCAGAAGCAATCGGGAGCCGAAGTCGTAGGTCTGCTTGTCGTCGAGGCCATAGAGGTTTTTGGTGGCCTGGGACTCCTTGTTGAGGTCGACGGCCTCCGGCGCGGCGGTCTGCATTTTGAAGGCGAGTTCGTAGGAGGCGATGCGGGCGGCATGCTCGGAATCGCCGGGGCGCGAGTCCAGGCGGTTCATCTGCTGGATCAGATCGAGAGTGTTGCGCTGGCGGTCCGGCGTGACGCCAGCGGGGGGCTTCAAATGAAGAATCGGCGAGGGGCCGCTTCGCAAGAGTGTGCCTTGATATACGGCGGGGAGGAAGCCGGCGCTCCAGCACGGGGTGCCGCCTTCGGGGGTGCCTTCGGGCTGTGGCATGACGACGTAGGCGGGCAGGTTGTCGGCGGTTGAGCCCAGGCCGTAGGTGACCCATGCGCCCATGGACGGATAGCCGGTGAGCACGCGGCCGCTGTGGACCTGATACATGGCCGGGGCGTGGACGACGCTTTCGGTGTAGAAGCTACGGACGAAGCAGATATCGTCTACGCATTGGGCGACGTGGGGAGAGAGGCTGCTAACGGGGATGCCGCTCTGGCCGTAGCGTTTGAACTCCCACGGTGAGGGGAGGAGGCCGGTGTCGCCACCGGTGAACTGGCCGACCACTTTGCCGAAGCTGGCCGGGAGCTTCTGCCCGGCGTACTTGTGTAGGGCGGGTTTGGGGTCGAACATGTCGATGCTCGAAGGGGCGCCGACCATGAAGAGGAAGATGACTCGTTTGGCTTTTGGGGCGAAGTGGGGAGGCTTGGCGGCGAGGGGGCTTTGCGCGCGGAGGTCGCGTTGGAGCAGCCATTCGGCGGCGACGGCACCGAGGCCGGTCTTGAGGACGCTGCGGCGGTTATGGGATGTAGACGAACTCATGGCGATTGAGGAGAGCTTTGCAGAAGTCTTCGAAGGGCATCTTTTTCTGAGAGAGGAACTGGCGGGCCATTTTTTCCTCTTCCGGGCGCGGAGGGCGCTGGAGGGTAAGGGCATAAGCGGTCCGCGGCTGGCCGCCGGCGCGGGCGGCGAGGGCTTGCGACTGTTCGTGCATGAAGTCGCTGTTGAGCAATGACAGCGCTTGCAGCGCGTGGGTACTGACGGCGCGGACGGGACAGGAGCTGATGGCGTCGGGCTGGTCGAAATTGGTGAGCATCGGCAGGCGGACGGTGCGCTTGTTGAGCAGGTAGACCGACTTGCGATAGATCTCGCTCCGATCCTTGGGCAGGGGCCAGAGATTGTCGGGCTCGGCTTCGGTGAAGATGATGTCGTAGATCTCCTGTTCAATGGGCGTCTTGATGGGCGGGCCGAACTGCTTGGGGTTGATCATGCCGCTGGCTCGAAGGATGGCGTCACGGAGGGCTTCGCCTTCGAGGCGGCGTTGATTCATGCGCCAGTAGAGCTTGTTGTCAGCGTCGATAGCGGCCTTTTTTTCGTCGATGGCGGCGGACTGGCGGTAGGCGGCGGAGGTGACGATGAGCTTGTCGAGGTGCTTGACGTTCCAGCCGCTGGAGACGAATTCGGCGGCGAGCCAATCGAGGAGCGGACGGTTGGAGGGACGGCCGCCGAGCTGGCCGAAATCGTTGGGAGTGGAGACGATGCCGGTACCCATGCGGAACTGCCAGACGCGGTTGGCCATGACGCGGGCGGTGAGGGGATGTTCGGGATCGGCGAGCCATTTGGCGAAGGCGGCGCGGCGGCCGGCGGCGGCTTTGGGGGCTTCGAGACCACCGAGGACGGAGAGGAAGGCCGGCTCGACGGGATCGAGTTT
>CAMDKT010000663.1 GCA_945900935.1 Candidatus Sulfopaludibacter sp. SbA3
TGTGGGTCTTCGAACCCCATGTCGCCGAAAAGGTCTATGAGGATTGGGTCAAGGAACTCAAAATTCCCATCGTCCGAAACGCCTGGCTCGACCGCGAGAAAGGCGTCACGATGCACGGCGGCAACATCACGGAAATCCGTACCCTCGACGGCAAATCCTACACGGCCAAAATCTTCATGGACGCCACTTACGAAGGCGATCTCATGGCCGCCGCGGGCGTCGACTATCACGTCGGCCGCGAAGCAACCAAAACCTATAACGAAGAATGGAACGGCGTCCAAACCGGAGTTCTTCATCATCGTCATCACTTTGGCGCCGTTAAATCCCCCATCTCTCCCTACCTAATCCCCGGCGACCCGAAAAGCGGCGTCCTCCCCCGCATCAGCACCGAACCCCCAGGCAACAAAGGCGACGCCGACAAGAAGGTCCAGGCCTACTGCTTCCGCATGTGTTTAACGCAGGTTCCGGCCAACCGCGTTCCGTTCCCCAAACCCGCCAACTATAACCCCAAAGAGTACGAACTACTCGCCCGCGTCTTTGATGCCGGCTGGCGCGAGACATTCCAGAAGTTCGACATGATTCCCAACGGCAAAACGGATACGAATAACCACGGCCCCTTCTCCACCGATAACATCGGCCGTAACTGGGACTACCCAGAAGCCACTTACTCCCGCCGTCAGGAAATCATTCAGGAACATATCAATTACCAGCAGGGACTTTTCTATTTCATCGCCAATGACCCTAAAGTCCCCGCCGATGTCCGCAACGAATTCGCCAAATGGGGCCTCGCCAAAGACGAATTCAAATCCACGAAAAACTGGCCCCATCAAATGTATGTCCGCGAAGCGCGCCGCATGATCGGCCGCTATGTCATGACCGAAAATGAACTGACCAAAAAACGCTCCACTCCAGAATCCGTCGGCATGGGCTCCTACGGCATCGACTCGCATAACATCCAACGCTACATCACCCCCGAAGGCTACGTGCAGAATGAAGGCGATATCGGCGTCAGCACCAATGGTCCCTATCAAATCTCTTACGGCTCATTAGTCCCCAGGAAAGGTCAGGCGGCGAACCTGCTCGTTCCTGTCTGCCTCTCCAGTTCCCACATCGCCTACGGCTCCATCCGCATGGAACCTGTCTTCATGATCCTCGGCCAATCCGCCGCCACCGCCGCAGTCATAGCCATCGACGCCCAAATAGCTGTCCAGGACGTTCCGTACGAAACGCTTCGCGCCCGGCTGCTCGCCGACGGACAAGTCCTGGAGTACAAGCCATAACCCCTATCGGAACCAGCGCTATTGCCGATATACAATGGAGGGGTTTCAAAAAATTCACGCCATGTCGAATCGACCGCTTTTTGGCACCTCGTTCGCGTTCCGTTCATGGAAAATTGCGCTTCCCGTCGCCGCGGCGCTCCTCCTCTCCGGGCTGGTGCTCTATGCCTTTGCTCGCGATCAGGAGCATCGATCAATCCGCGCCCAAACCTGGAAAATCGGCTACGGAATAACCGAGCCGTTTCTTTTCAAAGGCCCAGATGGCCTTCCCGTCGGCTTCGGCAAAGACGTTCTCACGGAAGCCGCCCGTCGCGCCGAGATCCGCTTGGAATGGGTCTTCATCCCGCAAGGCGCCGGCGCCGCTTTTCAAAGCGGTGCCATCGATCTCTTCCCGCGTTCGACGAACGTACCGGGAATGGCTCGCGCTCCCTACATTAGCGCCCACTGGTTTGAGTCCTACTACGGACTACTTCACCGTTCGTCACAAGGCGTGCCGCCGCCTGCCGAACTCTCCGGCAAGCCCGTCGCCACCGGGCAAACCTACTTCGTTAAGGCCTACGCCGCCATGATCCTCCCCGGAGCCATCATCCATCCCAAGCAAAATTGGAGCCAGGTCCTCTCCGCCGTTTGCACTGGCGAAGCCGTCGCCGCCTTTGCCGAACTTCGCGAAGCCACCTCCGCGCTCATGGCGGGCGTTCCGGAATGTAAGGGCCGGCCCGTCCGCCTTTGGCCGCTGCGCCATGCCGTCGTCGAAGCCGGAATCGGCGCCTCCCTCCGCGCCCGGCCCGTTGCCGATATGCTCCGCGACGAAATTGCCAACATCGCCTCCGAAGGTCTGCTCAGCGACATCCATGCCCGCTGGTTTCTCGCCACCCCCAACGAAGTCACCGCCGTCGAGCAGGTCTTCGGCTTCAAGAACCGTCAAAAGATGCTCTTGGCTTTTTCCGCCGTTCTTGCCGTGCTTCTATTCCTCGCTGCCGCCGCCTCCCTTCGCATGCGTAAATTGCGGCTCGCAGCCATCAAAGCCAGCGCCGCCAAAACCATGTTCGTCGCCACCATGAGCCATGAAATTCGGACGCCCATGAATGGCGTCATCGGCATGGCCGCCCTCCTTCGCGATACCCCGCTCAACCCCGATCAGATCCTGATGCTCGACACCATCACCCAAAGCAGCCAATCCCTGCTCGCGGTCATCAATGATATCCTCGATTTTTCCAAGCTCGAAGCCGATCAGACGCGGGTGTCTCTATCCGACTACTCCCCTCGCGACGTCCTCAACAGCGTCGCCGCCCTCGTCATGCCGGCCGCCCGCTCCAAAGGCGTTACTCTCTCCGTCAAAATCGACGACTCCGTCCCCTCTCTCAGCCGCGGAGACGCCCAACGCATCCGCCAGATTCTCCTCAACCTCGCCGGCAACGCTCTCAAATTCACCGAATCCGGTGCTGTCACCCTCGCCCTGGAACGGCAAAGTGACGATCTGCTTTTCAACGTTTCCGATACCGGCATCGGAATTCCCAGCGACACCCTTCATCGACTCTTCACCCCGTTTACCCAAGTCGATTCCACCACCACCCGTTCCTTCGAAGGCACCGGACTCGGCCTCGCTATCTGCAAAAAACTCGTTCGCCTCATGGACGGTGACATCGGTGTCGAAAGCACCCTTGGCGAGGGTAGCCGTTTCTGGTTTCGCGTCCCCTTCCTCCCCCCAGTATCCCTGCCCGAAACCGCTCCCGCCCCGTTGACCTGCGACGACGTTGTCCCCCAGCTCCGCATCCTCCTCGCCGAGGACAACACGGTCAATCAGATGGTCGCCTCCCGCTTACTCCAAAAACTAGGCCATTCCGTTGAACTAGCCGCCAATGGCGTCCTGGCCGTCAGCGCCTGGCATCGCGCCGATTGGGATCTCATCCTCATGGATTGCCAAATGCCCGAAATGGACGGTTATGAAGCCACCCGCCAGATTCGCGCCCTGGAAACAGCGATCGGCCGCCGGACCCGCATCGTCGCCCTCACCGCCCACGCCATGGCTGAAGATCACGACAAATGCATCGACGCCGGCATGGACGACTACATCACCAAGCCCCTCAACGTCGCCGATCTCCAGCGCGTCCTTCGCCAAACCCACGCCGCAAGCCAAAACTATATAGCGTCCCCCGTGTCCGAACCACTATCCGCCCCCCGCTGATTGCCGGCGTCGCGTTCACTTCCTCCCCTAATTCGTTCACCGCCAATACCTCCCACTCTGCCCCCGCCTTCAACACCGCCATCTTTCCCTCGCCGCTCACC
>CAMDKT010000664.1 GCA_945900935.1 Candidatus Sulfopaludibacter sp. SbA3
CGTATCGCCGAATCCGGAAGGGTTGAACAGTCGCTTTGGCGCGCGTCCCTTCGTCAACGGCAATCGTGAACAGACGAATAACTTCATGCTCGATGGCGTGGACGTCAATGACTCCATTGACAACCGCGTCGGCTACTCCCCCAATGTCGATGCCCTCGAAGAAGTGACGGTTCTCACCGGCAATGCCGCCGCCGATTACGGCAATTCCGGCGGTGCCACCGTCATGATGTCCATCAAAAGCGGCACGAACAAGTTCCACGGCAACGTTTTTGAATTCCTGCAGAACAATAAGTTGAACGCAAACGGGTACTTCCGCAACCGCAACGTCAATACCGCCACGCGCACCGGTTTCAAGCGCAATATCTTCGGCGGCACGCTCGGCGGACCGATCAAGCGGAACAAGGCGTTCTTCTTCATCGATTACGAAGGAACGCTGCAGCGCGCCGACGGCCCTGCTTCGGCCAGCGTCGCCCCGCAGGACTGGCGCAACGGCGACCTGATCCGGTTCCCGAACGCCCAGATCACGGACCCGACCAACGGCCAGCCCTTCCCAAACAAACAGATCCCGGTGGCCCGATTCAACCCGGTCGCCCGGTTCCTGTTCGCGAACCCTTCTCTCTACCCGCTACCCACCCAGGCCGGCACCGGTCCGCTGGGCGTCACTGGAAACTACGCCGGCGGTACCGCTTCCAAGGTGAACAATCACCAGGCCGACGCCAAAGTCGACTTCCGCCCCACCGACAAGGATGCTCTGATGGCCCGGTGGTCAATTGGCCGGTATGAAACAATTGGCAGCCGCGCCGCACTGCCCACCAGCATGACCAGCGGCCAGGAAGGCCCGACCTCTTCGTGGGTCGCCAACTGGAACCGGACCATATCCCCCACCATCGTCAACGAAGCGCGTTTTTCTTTCTCGCGCATCCAAATTGACGACGTCACCATCGACTGGAGCGGCCAGCTTGGTAAGGACGGCAACCAAAAGTTCGGCATCCCCGGCGGGCAGCCGATCGCCGGTCTCAGCTCCGTCGGGCTTGGCGGCGGCCTCACCGGCATCGGCGCCGGCGCCAACCTCTCCAATACTACCGACACCAAATACATCATTTATGACAACCTCACCTGGCAGAAGGGCAAACACCTCCTGAAGATGGGTACGCAGTTGATGAAGTACAACCAAGACCGTTACTATGCCGGTAACAACGGTGCCCTCGGTAGCTTCCGCTACACGGGCACCTATACCGGCCTCGACTTCGCCGACTTCCTCACCGATTCATTGAACGGCAAGGGGCGCGGCGCGCTCGCAGATCCCTGGGGCCACCGTTTCTGGCGCACTGCATGGTTCTTCCAGGATGACATCAAAGTTTCCCGGACCTTTACCTTGAACATCGGCATGCGCTGGGAATACATGCAGCCGATCTATGAGAAGGACGACCGCCAAGTCAACTTCAACACCTTCACCGGGGAACTGATCAGACCGGGCGGCACCTACGGTCGCGCCCTTTATAGCGGCTACAAAAAGCAGTACATGCCCCGTATCGGTTTCGCTTGGACGCCGAACCAGTTTAATAACAAACTGGTTGTTCGCGGGGGCTACGCCTACCAGAGCTTCATGGAAGGCACCGGCCCCAACCTCCGCCTCCCCCTGAATCCGCCATTCTTCGTGGAAACAGACTTCAGCTACGATCCGCGCACGCCTGGCACCATCCGCACCGGCTTCTCCGATGTGGTCACCGGCAATATCACCCTCGACATGCCGCGCCCCGCCGCCGCCGGCGTCGTTCCCCAACTCCAGGGCCGCGCCTGGGACCTGGACCTCCGGCCCCAGACCACCGGTCAGATCAACTTCACGATGGAGTATCAGTTCGACAACCCCACCTCTGTGCAGGCCGGTTACGTCGGCCAGAAGGGTACCCATCTGATTGCCCCAGTGGAAGCGAATCAACCCGTGGCCGGTGTCGGCCCATTCGCCTCTTGGACCAACCTCAACCTCCGCCGCCCGTTGATCAACAAACTGCCGAACGTTGCCAACGTCCCTCGCACCGAGTCTTCGGGAACGATGGATTATCACTCGCTCCAGATGGTGGGCCGCCGCAGGTTCGCCGCCGGGTTTGACTTCCTGGCGTCCTACACCTACGGCAAGACCCTTACCGATAACCTGGGCTACTTCACCCCCGGCTTGACCGCCGCCGAAGGCTCCTACTGGCAAAACGCCTACGACCGTAAGTCCAACCGCGGCCAGGCCGCCTTCGACATCCGCAACAACTTCACCATCGCCGGAAGCTGGTTCGTCCCGGCCGGCAAAGGCAAGAAGTTTGGCGGCGGTATGAGCAAGGCGGCCGATCTCATTCTCGGCGGCTGGAATGCCAACTACTCCGTGGCCACGCGCACCGGAGTACCCATCACCGTTCGCGCTCTGGACCTCTCTGGTCAAGCTGTTCGCGGCAACGTTCGCGCCAACCGGTACCGAACGTTGGCCATTGATGAATCGGCCCGGAACATCGACAACTGGTTCGGTATCCCCACCGATACCGCCACGCGCGCGGCGTTCTTCTGCGCGGCCGGTGTCGACAACGGCACTTGCGCTTACGGCCAGCCCGGCAACGGCACCTTTGGCAACTCCTCTATCGGCACCGAACGCGGCCCCGGCTACTTCAGCTCGGATCTGTCGATCGGCAAGCGGTTCAGCGTTTCCGAATCGAACTACATTGACTTCCGCATGGAACTCTTCAACGCATTTAACAACGTAAGCTGGGCGCCTCCGGGAGCCAACATCTCCGCCCCGGTCGGCTTTGGCGCCATCGGCGGCCAAGTCCAGGCTCCGCGTAACATCCAGTTCGGCCTGAAGTACTTCTTCTAGACCACGCCGGATCAGTACACTGAAAGGGCGGACCTACCCGGTCCGCCCTTTTTCTTATGAAGAAACTCCTCCTCCTCGCCGCCGTCGCCGCCCTCATCCAGTTCATCCCCGCCCCACCCAAAACCAATCCCCAATCAGACCCCGCCCGCGCGTTCGCCGCCGTCATGAAGCCGCCCGCCAACGTTCAAAACATCCTCCACCGCGCCTGCTTCGATTGCCACTCCAACGAGACCATTTGGCCCTGGTACGCCAATATCGCCCCCGTCTCCTGGCCCGTCCGCAAACACGTCGAGGACGGCCGCAAACACATCAACTTCTCCGAATGGCTCAAGCCCGGCGAAACCTCCTTCAGCAACTGGAGCGACCTCGAAGACATCTGCAAAGCCGTCCGCGAAAAGACCATGCCTCTGCCCTATTACGACTGGCTCCACCCGCAAGCCAAACTCTCGGCGGAAGACCGCCAAACGGTCTGCCAATGGGTCGACGCCGCCATCACCCGCCAAAGCAAATAATCAAGCCGCGTCGCGCGCTTCGACAAACAGCCGTTTGCCAAGGGCGGCGAACGCCGCCTCGATCTGATCCAGGCGAGAGTGGTGCCGGAGAGAGAACAACCGCTCGATGCGCGTTTTCGGAATTCCAATTCGGCGGGCAAAATCCGCTTTCTTCAGGCCTGACGCCAGAAACG
>CAMDKT010000665.1 GCA_945900935.1 Candidatus Sulfopaludibacter sp. SbA3
TCACAAAGTCGACATGCTCAAAATCTGGGTAGATGATCACCTCGGCAAAGAGGTCAAAATTCCGCAGAATCTCTCGGCCGCCATCATCCGCGAAGGGAAGAAACACGGCATCCCCACTTCCGCTCACATTTTCTACTTGAGCGACGCCAAACAACTCGTTGCGGCCGGCTTGCACGGATTGGGTCACAGTATCCGCGACGTGCCTGTTGATGAGGAACTGATCAAGCTCATGAAGCAGAAGGGCGCATGGCTCTCCGCCACCACGCTCACTCGCGAATACTCCGTCTTCACCTACGCCAAAGGCGCGCCGTGGGCTGACGATCCCTGGTTCGTCCGCAGCGTGGATCCAGCTGATCGCGACACCATCAAATCATCCGCGTACAAACAGCGTTCCGCCGCCGCCGATCCCCATTGGCCCCGCTACGAAAACGAGTTCATTGAGATCGCCAAGAAAAATCTAAAGAAACTCGCCGACGCCGGCGTGAAATTCGGCTTCGGCACCGACACAGGTCCCCCGGCCCGTTTCCCCGGCTATTTCGAACATCTCGAAATGGAGTTCATGGCTGACGCCGGGCTGACTCCGGCCCAGATTATCGCCGCCGCCACCCGGAGTTCGGCCGAGTTCCTCAAAGCCGACAAAACCCTGGGAACACTCGAACGAGGCAAGTGGGCGGACTTCGTCGTCCTCGGCAAGAATCCCCTGGAGACCATTAAGAACACGCGCTCCGTGGAGCAGACCTGGATAGCCGGCAACAAGGCTTTCTAGCGCGCGAGCGTGACCGCCACCGCGTAGAGCAGCCAGATAATCCAGCTCGGCGCTGTCACCAAAAACGCCCGGCCCAAGCCGATTCGCCCCAACGCCGCAAGGCCCAACGCCAGCACCACGATGTGCCAAACGGTAAATATCGAGAAGAAACCCACGAGTCCTTGCACAAATTTCGGCGCGTCCGCGGCGAGCAGCGATTCCAGCCCGAACGCCGGTATCAGTTCCTTCATCGTGATCCCCGCGCCCTTGCCCCGCAAGACGAACAAATGGCACAGCGTCTGCAGCGCGTTAATCAGTCCCACATGAGCCATCAGGTTGTAAAGGTCGGGAAACTTCACGTTTACTTGCAGAATTACGCACATCGCAAAAACAAGGACTGACCCGATCAGGATCATCAACGCAAACATCATCGGCGCCGATATCGTGCTGAATCGCGACATCATTTCCATCGATCCCACCAGCGAATCCAGCTTCGCCGTATCGAATCCGGCCGGCGGTTCATTTCGAGTGGCCAGCATCGCCGCCCTCGGCAGCGTGTAGTTGTACGCCGCCATAATCAATCCGCCCAGTAAGATCGGCGGAAACCACGCCAGCTTGTTTCCCCGTATCCGCCGAACCGTTTCCGCCGGATTTATGAAGACGTTGAGTATTGCCAGAAATGCGTTCACTATCCTTTCGACGATAGCGCACCCTGTGGAAAACTGGTGCCTGGCACCAGTTTTCCACAGGTTTGAAGAGGCGAGTCCTAAAAGATCAGATTCATCACGGCTCGCGAATGTTGACCGTCCGGTCCGCCTGTACCTGCGTCAACGTCTGCTTCGCGCCGCTCGGCCAATGGATGACGACGCTCGGAATGACGGTCAACGCGCCCACGCCAAAATGCACCGTGCGGCTGCTCGCGCTCGCGTACCCCACCGCCGTCGTCACATGATTCGTCTGCTTCCCAATCACCACCCGCGCTCCAATCCCGTCCCGATTCGATTTCGTCCCCTCCAGCCGCAATCGCAGCCAATGGCCCGCGGTCTTCGCGCCCATATGCAGCACCGGCGTCTCCCCAAGCCGCGTCACCACCACGTCGATACTCCCGTTATGATCGAAATCCGCAAACGCCGCGCCCCGATGCCACGCCGCCGTGCCCATCGCCACAGGCGCAAACGTTCCGTCCCCGTTGTTATGCAACAGCAAATTCGTCTGCTTCGATGCCCGGCTCGAATACTTCTCCGTATTCGTCTGCACATCGCCCCCCGCCGCAAACAGGTCTTTCCATCCGTCATTATCGAAATCAAACGCCCCGCAACTCCACCCGCTATAAGCCATCGTCGCCTTGCCGATCTTCGATGGATACGTCCGGTCTTCAAACAACAACTTCCCCGTATTCCGATACAACGGAAATGTCTCATTGTGCAGCGCCGTCACGAACAGGTCGTCGCGCCCGTCATTGTCGATATCGCGAAAATCCGCGCCCATTGATGACAGCGCCCGCCCGTCGTCATTGAACGCCACGCCCGCCGAATCCCCGATCTCCGCAAACGTCCCGTCGCCCCGATTCCGAAATAGAAAATTCGGCACCGTATCGTTGGTCACGAAGGCGTCAATGAAGCCATCGCCATCTATATCTCCAAACGCCACCGCCATGCCTTTTCCAACGGAACCGCCGATCCCGCTCGCCGCGCTCACATCCACAAAACGCCCGCCGTCATTGCGGAAAAGCAGATTCGAAAGCCCTTTATAAAACTGCGGATGGCAATATGTCCGAAGGCCCTGGGTGGCATCGCCGCAGAACGGTTCGGCCGCCGGATCCCAATGCACATAACGGACGATGAACAGGTCCAGGTCCCCATCCTTGTCGTAGTCAAACCATCCGCCGCCGATCGCCCACCCCGAAATTTCCGGAATCGCCACCGGCGCAAAGACCCCGCCGCCCCGATTCCGGTACAACACGGACTCCCGCACGCCGGCCACAAACAGATCGGGCAGCCCGTCGTTGTCGAAATCGCCCACCGCGGCGCCGATGTCATAGCCCGCGCCGCAAAGCCCGCTCTTCGCCGTCACATCTTCAAACTTCCCGGCCACATTCCGAAACAGCCGGTTGCAATCCTCCGGCTTGTTCTTCACCAAAGTAGCCGGCGCGCCGTTCGTGAAGAACAAATCATCCCAGCCGTCGTTATCGAAGTCCAACACGGCTACGCCGCCCGGCATTGTTTCAATCTGGTGCTTTTCGGGCGTTTCGTGGTGGGTGAGCCGATGGCCGAAAGCCGACGATCTCACCTTCAAAATCTGATTCGCCTTCACCCCCGTCAACCGATGCCGCTCCCCCGTCGGCCATCGAATCTCCAAGCTCTCCACAACATCCGCCGCGCCCAACCCAAAATGCACCCGCATCGGATTCGTCGCCCCAAACCCCTCGCTCCCCTTCACCTCCCGATGCTGCTTCACTCCGCCAGCCACCAGTGTCAACGACACCCCCACCGGATTTCCGCCAGTCAGATCCACTTCCAGCCAATGCAGCCGGTTCCCGCTCCGGTTCTCATAAAACGCATTCCGCGCGTGATCCCCCTGATAATGCCCGCCCAACTGCGCATAAATCTCCAGATCCCCGTCCTCATCCAAATCAATGAAGCTAACCCCATGCCCCTTATTTCCCGGCCGCGCAAAATTCGTCAACGCCGTCACATCCACAAACGTCCCATTCCCCTGATTGCGAAAAATCCGGTTCGGCTCCAGCCGCGAAAGCTGCGGATCACCGGTCCCAAAATAGATATCCACAAACCCG
>CAMDKT010000666.1 GCA_945900935.1 Candidatus Sulfopaludibacter sp. SbA3
GCCGAAGCCCTGGAGGCTCTACCCGTGTTGCGCTAAGCTCCGTGGTATATACGATGCCTCGCCCCTAACGCGCTCGATTCATTGAGGTTATGAACTATTTCTGCTTCAACGTAGGAAACTCCCGCTAGCTTTGTGCCACAATGGGATAAGCCTCGCGTCCAATTCCTCATGAATCCAGTAAATCCAGTCGACGACCCCATTGAGGAGTTGGCATCTCAGTCCATCGAATCCTCTTTCGGCGATATCCTTCGCCAGTTTGAACAGGAGCAACATGTTGCCCCGCCTCCCAGAGCGGCAGCGTCCGCGCCCGGCCCCATAAAGGGGCCCATTAAGGGGGTTGTGCTGGCGATCACCGAGGATTCCATCTTTGTCGATATCAAAGGCAAAGCGGACGGGATTCTGCCGAAATCCGCTCTTACTCCTGAAATGTCCGAGATAGCCGTTGGCGATCTGGTGGAAGTCACCATCACCGGCCGCAGCGAAGAGGGACAGGCAATCCTATCACCGATCAAGGTGGAGAAGCCCAAGGATTGGACCGCATTGCTGGCTGCTTTCGAAGAAAAGCGGAATATCGCCGGCAAGGTCACCGAAACCGTTAAAGGCGGCGTCCGCGTGGATATTGGCGGCCGCGCCTTCATGCCCGCGTCCCGCTCCGGCACGCGGGATGCGTTCGAATTGCAGAAGCTGGTGGGCCAGGACGTCGAAGTCCGCATCCTTTCGATCGATATCGATAAGGAAGACATCGTCGTCGACCGCCGCGTGGTGCTGGAAGAAGAAGGCGCGAAGAAGAAGGACGAGCGCTTCCAGTCGTTGAAAGAGGGCGATGTACTCAAGGGCCGCGTTCGCAGCGTCACCGATTTCGGGGCGTTTCTGGACCTGGGCGGCGTGGATGGCTTGCTTCATGTCGCCGATATGAGCTGGCACCGCGTGGGCAAGCCCGCCGACGTTGTCACCATCGGTGACGAACTCGAAGTCAAAATTCTCAAGCTGAACGCCAATACTCGGAAGGTCTCCCTGGGCCTCAAACAGATGCAGCCCGATCCGTGGACCGTCGCATCGGAACAGTTTCAGATCGGCCAGAAGGTGATGGGGACAGTAGCGCGCCTCACTGATTTCGGCGCCTTCGTGGAGCTCTCGCCCGGCGTCGACGGCCTGGTGCATCTCTCGCAGATGTCGTGGTCGAAGAAGGTCCGAAAGCCGGCCGATCTGTTGAAGGTTGGCGATCGGGTGGAAGTGGTTGTGCTTGGGGTCAAACCCGGCGACAAGCGGATTGAACTCAGCCTGAAGAACGCGCTCGGCGATCCGTTCACCGAAGCGATGGAGAAATACAAGCCCGGTACCGTCGTGGAAGCGCCGGTCACTTCCATTCAGGCTTTCGGCGCGTTCGTCGATCTCGGCGACGGTATCGACGGCATGATCCATATCGGCGACATGGCCAACGACAAGCGCATCGATCATCCGCGCGATGTCGTCAAGGAAGGCCAGGTTGTCCGCGCCGTCGTACTCGATATCGACAAGGACCGGCGTCGCATTCGCATGGGTTTGAAGCAGCTTCAGCCCACAAAAGTGGACGACTTCATTGCCGAGCACAAAGTGGGTGAGATCATCAGCGGACTGCTCACCGACATGCGCGGCAGTAATTTGAAATTCGAAGTCGCCGAAGGCGTCTTCGCCGAATGCAAACTCGTTGAGGCGAAAAAAGAAGAGGCCAAGCGTACTGCCGCCGAAGCTGCCGGGTCAGCCGACGTCGGCTCCCTGGCGGCCCTGCTGAAGGGGCGTTGGAAGGATGGCAAGGGCGCCGATCCCGCTCCGATAGCGGCGGCGTTGAAGCCCGGCATGTTGCGAACGCTGAAAATCGTTTCGCTCGACGCCGAGCATAAGCGGATTACCGTCGAGTTGCTGAGTTAATTTAAAGCCGCCCGCCGCCCAGTATTGCGCCTTGCCCCGGTTCCTGCAGGAACGCCGCCACGCGCCAGGCGTCCCCCTCCGCCGGGGGCAGATGAATCAAATGTTCGACGCCGTCCTTCCTGGTCGCAGTCCCAGCTTTGGTGAGTGACCGGACGATGGCGACATGGCGCAACCTGCGGCCTGCGTTCTCGCCGCGCGGTACCTGGGAGACGCCCTCCGGACGCACCAATGCCACCCAGAGCTCCGCGCTCTTTGCCTTCCCATCCGCCGGGAGCG
This sequence comes from Candidatus Sulfopaludibacter sp. SbA3, assembly GCA_945900935.1. Classification (GTDB taxonomy): domain Bacteria; phylum Acidobacteriota; class Terriglobia; order Bryobacterales; family Bryobacteraceae. The sequence continues at coordinate 2,185 of CAMDKT010000666.1, forward strand.
CCGGGACGCTCACCCGAACACGGTCGCCCTCCCTCGCCAACTTCACCGGCAGCTTCGCTGTCCGCCCGGCCTGCGCAATGGCCGCGCGCGCCTGCCGCTCGTCACTGCCCACAAACTGCGTCCTCCCATCCACTACCATCTGCGGCGTGTACGGTCCGTCCTGATTGAACACCCGTGCGTAGCGCTGCTGCCGCATGCTGAAGGCATTCGAGGAAAACGGATCGCGCCAGCCCAAGTGGTTCCAGTAATCGACGTGCTCGCTCAAGACGATGACGTTCGGGTCTTTGTCCAACAACTCCAGGAGCGCATCCGCCGGCGGGCAGCTACTGCACCCTTGCGAGGTGAACAACTCGACCACTATGATCGCCAGAATCGGCATGTTTCGCCTTCTTCCCTTTCTTCTCAAGAAGGAGATCCGGCGGCCGGGCAGCCTGATTTCCATTGATTTCAGCAGCGAACCGCAGGATTTCCGCCACGCTCCAGGCCTGCGCGAAACAGCCGCCGGGAGTATGGGGCGCGTCGCCATCGGTAATTTCCGACAGTTGCCCCACGCCCGCCTCCCGCAGATGCGCTTTGATCCCGTTCATCAACTCATGCGACCGCGGGGAGCCCGGATGAACGCGCGCGTACGCCGTTAGAAATGGCCCCATCAGCCACAACCAGACCGACCCCTGATGATAGGCCGAGTCCCGCTCATAAACGCCGCCGGTGTAACGGCCGCGATAGGCCGGGTCCTCCGGGGACAGGCTGCGCAGCCCGAGCGGCGTCAGCAAGTGGCGCTCCACCGTATCGACCACCGCCCCGGCCCGCGCCGAATCGAGCATGGAGTAGTGCAGACTGACCGCGAAAATCTGGTTGGGCCGAATGGCGGAATCGTCCGTATTGTCGAGCAGACATCCGCGTTCGGCATCCCAGAACCGGGCGATAAAACTCTGCCGGGCATTTTCGGCCAGCTCGTCCATTTGCGCAGCCCGCGCCACGTCTCCAAAACGCAAGGCAAGCTCCTGCAAAGTACGAATCGCGTTGTACCAAAGGGCCTGTATCTCCACCGGCTTCCCGTGGCGAGGGGTGACCACCCAGTCGCCAATCTTGGCGTCCATCCATGTCAATTGCACCCCTGGCTCTCCGGCCAGCAGCAATCCGTCGCTATCCACGCGGATGCCGTAACGCGTGCCGCGCAGGTGCCAGTCCATGGCATCCGCCAGATGCGGATAAAGCACCTCGCGCACAAACGTCTGGTCCTTTGTGTAGTGCAGATACGCGCGGGCCGCCTCGAAAAACCAGAGCGTCGCGTCAACCGTGTTGTACTCCGGCGCTTCTCCGGCGTCGGGAAAGCGATTGGGCAGCATGCCC
>CAMDKT010000667.1 GCA_945900935.1 Candidatus Sulfopaludibacter sp. SbA3
ACAGTCCTGTCAATAGCTATTGTATAGCGACGCAGCTACACTTTGCAAATCAGTATTTCCGTATATACACTGCGAGACGCGTTAACTCCCTCTCTATCAGTACTTTGCACGGAATTGGAAGCGCTGGCCTAGGAAACTCCCGCTAGATATACTCTCGACATCAAGCCGTCCGCCCGGAAGGAGATCCAGAACCTGAGCGACAGCCTCATCGCGCGGTTGGTTCCGAAGCTCGATGATCTGGCCGCGGATCCACGCCCTTCCAATTGCCGGAAACTGCACGGTTACAAGGACCTCTGGCGCATCCGCGTCGGCGATTTTCGCGTCGTGTACATCATTGATGACGACCGCAAGCGGGTGAGCGTCGCCCATCGACGCGATGTTTATGAATAGTGAAACCGCGATTGTTGTTTGCCCGGTACGACAGCTTCAGACCGCCCCCCGAAAAACGCCTCGGCCTGTGGGCCGGTCGTGGCTCCTCTGCTGTGCTGCCAGGAGCCGAGACAGTTGAAAAACCAATCACTCACCCCTTCGATATAGCGCCGAAGCCGGCCAAGCCTCGTCCGGAACGAACTACCACAGGGCCGGCCCAATTTGACTATTTGGAGCCGCCAAAAGCGCGACACCAGGTACCCGGCCCGGAAGCGGATGGCACTCCCGCGAGTATGCCCCAGCGGGCTGGCCTCGCGGCACCGCATCCCCGGTACAACGGAAGCCGATATTGTTGTTTCGGTTCGTATGTTGGTTGGTATTTCCGTTGGCTGCCCCGGCTGGCTCGCCCAATCCCGGAGTCCCGGTCGCTGAACAAGCAGCGGGAGATATTGGCGCACGCGGAAAAACTTCGTGCTGACTCCCAAAACTTGAAACCCCGCTGGAGTGGCAAGGGGCTCTGGGCCGATTTTAACATCACGCTTACCGCCGCGGAACTGGAGGAAAACCAGCGCGAAATGTGGCGGAACTTTCCCCGTGACGACCTCTAATGCCTACTCGACCAGGCTTCAGCGGAAGGACATCCCATTTATGTTCCGTCGATTTGTCTCGTGGAACTCACCTACCTGGTCGAAAAGGCCAGACTGCCCGAGACTGCCCGGCAAATCCTGAAATCGGGCGCTCAGTCTATCCCCGCCCAGCCAAAATGCCAACTTTTGAAACCTCGAAATTAACTCTCCATCTCTGCCTGAAGCAACTCAAAGCCGCCAGGAACGAATCCGAGATCCGCCGCTTGACCGAAAAACTGCAAAGGATCCTATTCCACCGGCAGTACCAGAATGCCGAAAGTCAGCAAGCCGCCCCATCCCACGAGCAATGAAACGCGCCGGCAACCTCCGGCCCCAAATGTTCGCCCGGGAAAACCTCTTCAATGCCGCCGGCAAGCGCAGTAAACTCTGGATCGCCGACGAAATCGAGTGGGACGAGATCCAGCAGCGCGTCAACTCCTGGATCGGCCACGCCCAATGAGGCGATACCTGGAAATTGCGGGAGCAGATGTTCCAACAGTTCCCGTTTTCGACTCGCCCCAGGGCCTAAAAAAAATTCCGCGGCTTCGCCGCAGTGGCAGGCAACTGCCTGCCATTCGGTTTTCTTCCCGTTCCCTGAGCAGTTTCGAAACTACAGGATCAAGGAAAAAGTAAAAAGAATTAAGGGACGGGTAGTTCCCCGGTACAACGAAAGCCGATATTGATGAACCGGTTCGCAGGACGATTGTAGTAGCGGTACGAGGCGCGCACGCTGGATGCATCGTAGACCCAGGAGCCGCCCCGCAACACGCGGGATTCCCCGCCCGGAGGCCCCTGCGGATCCCGTTCCAACGCCTCGCCTTCATAACTGCCCTTATACCAGTCCCCTGTCCATTCCCAGACGTTTCCCAACATGTCATAGAGCTTAAAGCGGTTCGCCGTCTTCTGACCCACCGGGCGCGGCCGGTTGCCATTGGCGCCGATACGCTTGACGTAGTTCCCGCTGTCCTTCGTCGCGATATCGAGGGCATCAATCTGGCTGTCTCCTGAATTGTTCCCATACCAGGCGATATCATCCAATGCCCCATACCGTGCCCCGGTCGTGCCTCCCCGCGCCGCATACTCCCACTCCGCCTCCGTTGGCAGCCGCAGCCCTGCCCACTCGCAGTACCCGCGCGCATCGTTCCAGTCCACCATCGTCATCGGGAGCGAATCCAGGCTCCATTGCGGATTCAATTTCCGGTCAAGGAACACTGGCTCCGCAGGCATGGCCTTGCCAGCCGCCCGCGCGTAGCGCTTGTAAGCCTCCACTGTTACTTCCGTCTGCCCCATCCAGAAGCCCTTTGAAATCTGTACATCATGCGCAGGCTTCTCATCGTTCTCGCAAGGGCCGTCGGCGCTGCTCGCGCAGCCCATGCGGAACGTCCCCGGCGGCACGAATGCATAACGCAACCCATCTTTGGGATTCACCCGAATATCCCCAGCCTGCGGCCCCGGCGGCGGCTTGGGAGGTTCCGGCTTCGGCTCCACCACCGCCGGTTTCGGCGCGGGCGCCGGAACCACTGGCCGCGGCGCGACCTCCCGCACCGCCGTCCTCACGTTTTCCTCCGCCCCGGCCTCCTTCAAATCCGCCTCCAATTCCGGACCAAAAGGAACACGAATCCCACAAGTCCGAATCAGATACTCCGCCCGCACCGGCGTCTGGTCCCGCACCACATCCATCAGCCGGAGCCGCGTGTAGGCGCGATCCCCCTCAGCGCGCGCCAGACAAGGCGCGGGCGCCTGCTGCTGCGCGTAGAGCGGCGCAAGACTAAGAATCACTACGAACAATCGGCACATGGCAAACCTAAGCCAACAGTCTCTCATAGATTCGCCGGTCCGGCTTAAGGCCATCCAAAGCAATCGCCGTTGCCGAGCCGCGAGCCATGGACGACGTGGAGAATCTCAATACGGCCCGCATTGGGCTGGTAGAAGATCAGGTGTCTTTCAAATCGGGAGCTGACGCGAAACGTGCGAGCTGTCAAAAGCCGGGGGTGCGGTACATTACAAAGCCATCCCATCTGCTGCTGTACGGCGAGATGACCAAAGGTCTCCTGAATCTCCGCGTCGCGGTCCGCCCGCGGGCGAACAACGTATCCAAAATTCACACCGTTCCTGTCTTTTTGTTGTGCCGTTCAATGAGCTGCGCGCGCTTCTTCTCCCAATAGGCAGGAGTGATTTCGATTGGCTCGCCCGAGTGCAGACCTTCTAACAAGAGCGCTTCAAGTTTTTCCTCAGCGCGTCGCTTTTGGTCGTCACGAACCAGGTTTCGGATGTATTCGCTGGGGGTGCTGAAACCACTCTCCTGAACTTGGGTCGCAACGAACTCCTTGAGGGACGACGGGAGAGAAATGTTGAGGGATGTCATGCTCATGCCTGAAAAATAACATATCCTTCATAAACTGTCAATAAATGAAGGCTGCCCCGCAGTCACGTGTAGGCGCGGCCCCCTGCTGCCGCGCCAGAAGCGGAACAAAAATCAGGATCATCGGAATCGTACGGTACATGCGCATCATTCAGGTCTAACCAGC
>CAMDKT010000668.1 GCA_945900935.1 Candidatus Sulfopaludibacter sp. SbA3
GCGGCTACCGTTACCGGCTGGTTCGTCTTCGATCAAAATCCAGGCCTCGAACGGGTTTGGCTCATTTGGTCGGAGCAGACTCTCCCCCAACTCGCCTCTCCGGGAACCGCCGATTCCGCGCGCGCTGCCGGTATTCGTCAACTTCTAACCCGCCTGCCAGCCGGTGTTCCAGGGATGGCTGGTGAACTACTGCAGTTGCACCACAAATAATTCCTTAAGGAGTGTTTTTTATGGCCCTCGATTTTCCGACAGACGAAACGTTGCCGCTGCGATTAACGTCGGCCGGCGCGGGCAAGCCTTTTAAAGGCTCGATACGTCTCCATTCCAACGGCGGCAGGAACTTTGTCCAAATCACGCTGGACAGCGGCTACATTGGCGAGACCGACGTGACGGATCAATACGACTCGAACGATGCTGATCGCGGTGATATCGGCCCATTCACCATGTGCCTGAGCAAAACCGCAAGTACCGATTCTTTTTGGGAATTCGGCGGCATAGCCGTCGTCAAATCCCAGAATAAGTATTGGCTTCTATGTATGTCCGTGCTGGTCGATCATCAACCATTCGGATTCGGCGTGGTTCCCCACGGAGTGAAAGATGCCGTGTTCGCCCGATTTCGCGTTAGTCGTGGCAGAGTTGAAGTGGGAACAATTCTCATCCCCAGCCCGACGAACAACGCAATGTTTTTCTTTGCCACCGGATCCCTCAGGCGCATTCCCATTAACGTTAATGACAATGACATCGATTGGGAATCCGGAGGCAGGAATTACGTTGGGTTCCGCTGCCTGCACGATGTGATCGACAATAAACCTGTCCACGGTTTTGCCGGAACTTCGGCGATTTCGTTCGATCTGAGATTGCTCTCCGGCGACGATTGGGAAGCTACGCTCATCTCTTCCCTTATCGCAGTTAACAACTCCCTTGAAGCGGCCGATCCAGGGTTCCCATTCCCCACGCAATCGTTCCGAATGATTATCGCCCCGCCGTCCTCCTACGCGGCCGGGCTGCCATACGGCGGCTCGATACACTTATCGGTGGTGAGAGGCAGACCCTCCGTCACTATCGTTAGCGGCTCGAATCCAGCGGCGACTGTTCCTGTTGCCTACGATTCCTCCCGCGCCAAATACGGCGTGATCGGCCCGTTCTCGGTTGTCATCGGCGGCGCAACCTGGAACTTCGGTCAAATCACAGTCTTCGAGTTCGCCAACAAGAACTACCTTGTCTCCTACCAACTCAACATTGGAAGTTCTCCCTTTAGCCTAACCGGCCTGCCGCTTCCCGTGACGGCCGTCCGCGGACAGTTCGCGGTCAGCCAGAATCAATCGATCATCGGCCGTTTGACCGTCCTTTCCGATTGCGCCGGACAATTCCATCCCGGCAACGGGGGCCCGCCCGACCCGGTCGCTATCGTCGAACAGAATGTCGCCTGGACCCATGACGCCGAACACTTCTTCGGCTTCCTCTTCATCGTTGGACTGCGTTATACACCGCAGACCGTCATTCCCGACTTCGGCTATCTCGGCGGATCGGTGTCACCCGCCAAGACCGATGACGATTGGGAAGCGTCGCTCATTGGCCCCTTAGTGTAACCCCATGCCAACCCCTCTCCGGCGCCTCCTGCTCCTACTAACCCTCGCCGCGGCCCCCGCTTACCCCCAAGCGGAGCCGCTGCGAGTCGGCATGGAACAGGAGCGCCCGTTGAAAGGGACAACCCCCGCCGTCTTCACCGCCAAGCTATCCCAAGGCGATATCCTCCACGCCATCATCACCCAGTCCGGCACCGATGTAGCCGCCACCCTTCGTGATCCCGCCGGCCAAACCGTCTTCATCGCCGATGCCAACAACGGCGCTTATGGCCCCGAAACCATCGCCTACATCGCCGCCGCGCCCGGCGAATACCGCCTCGAAATCCGGCTCGGCGCCGCCGCGATTGTCGGCCCATTTTCGTTGCGCGTCGAGGCCATCGGCTCGGCCTCCCCCGCCCAGCGCGATCTCGCCGCCGCCTTCGCCCACTTTGCCGCCGCCGAAGCCGGCCGCCGCCTCCGCACTCCCGCCGGACGCGATACCGCCATCGCGAAATATCCCCTCGCGCTCACCGCTTTCACCGCCGCCGGCGACCGCTACCATCAGGCAATCACGCGCCTCTCCCTCGGCCTCGCTCTGGCCAATTCGTCCCAGTTCCGCCCCGCCTTGGACCACTTCGAACCGGCCGCCCAAATCTTTGCCTCCCTCGGCGATCAGCGCCGCCTGGCCGTCGCCCGCAACACGATCGGCGGCATGTTTGAGGTCCTCGGCGATCCGATCCGCTCTCGCGATTCCTACCAGTTGGCCCTGAACGCCCATCGCGCCAACGCCGACCGGGCCGGCGAAGCTCTACTCCTCAGCAACCTCGGCATCCTCGAAGTCACCCTTGGCAATTACCCAGCCGCGCTCTCCAACTACCGCTTGGCTCTCCCAATCGTCGCCGCCACCGGCGACCGCCGCCGCGAAGCATTAATGCGGCACAACCTCGCCGTCACCCACCTTGGCCTCGGTGACGCCGTCGAAGCCGGTACCCTCCTCAAAGCCGCCCTCGCCACCAGGCTAGCGGTGTCCGATAGTCGAGGCGTAGCCGATTCTCTCGGAGCCCTTGGTGCCGTGCAACTCGTCTCCAATCAACCCGCGGCCGCCATCCCCTTTTTCGAGCAGTCGCTGACTCTCGTCATCGCCAACGGCGATAAGCGCTCCGAAGCCCAAATCCGCCGCAGTCTCGGCGAGGCCCTGAAGCGCCTGGGCCGCTACGCCGAGGCCGAACAGCACCAGAAAACCGCCCTGGCCCTCTCCCGCGCCGCTCAGGATCGCCGCCATACCGCCATCGTACTCGAAAGCCTTGCCGACACCGTTCTCCTGGCCCGCAACCCCGCCCGCGCCCTTCCCTTCGCCGAAACGGCCCTCGCCGAGTTCCGTGCGATCTTTGACCGCTCCAGCGAGGCCCGCGCCGCCGCCACTCTGGCCCGCATTCGCGCCGCCCTTGGCGATCTCGCCGCCGCCCGCTCCCAAATCGAAGCCTCCCTGCAAATCTCAGAAACCATTCGCGGCGAGGCCGCCGTCCAGGACCGCGGTCTCTATCTCGCCGCCCGCCACGACAGTTACGAATTCTACATCGGCCTGCTCATGCAGCTTCGCGACCCCGCCGCCGCCTTCGCCGTCTCTGAACGCGCTCGCGCCCGCAGCCTTCTCGATATGCTCGCCGAAGCCCGATCGGAGCCGGCCGCCCGCATTAACTTCATCGCCTCTCAACTCGTTGCCCGCTATGGCCGCCCCGAAGCGCAGCCCCTCCTCGATCAGCTTCGTGAACTCGAATCCGCCCGCCGTAAAACCGAAGAGTCCAACCCCCGATACACCAACACCATCGCTCTCCCCCGCCTCCAAAACGAACTGCTCGATGCCGGTTCCGTCCTCCTCGAATACTCTCTCGGCGCTGAGCGCAGCTTCGTCTGGGTCATCTCCAATACCGATTTCCGCTCTTTCACGCTTCCC
>CAMDKT010000669.1 GCA_945900935.1 Candidatus Sulfopaludibacter sp. SbA3
GTCTCGAACTTGGGAAAGCGCTGGTCGTTGCCCTTCTTCAGCTTTCCCGTCGCGCGGCCGTATGTCTTAACGATTTGAAGATCCTGTTCATCCACCCAGGCAATGCCCGAGAAATACCGTTCCCCAGGCGCCATTTCCTTGGGCTTAACGGCAAAGGCAAGGGTATCGATCTCGTCCAGCTTTTCGCGGCCCAGATAGCGGACATGGTACTTCGGAAGCTCCTTGGAATTGAGCACAAAGGGTTGAACGCTGCGGATATCCTGTTCGTCTTCCGGGGAGAATGTCACGAACTTAATCGTGGAAACGGGAGCGCGGACAACGCGTTCGGTGCGCTTTCCGGCGCTGGTGAAAATAATGTCGGAGACCAGATCGTAGCGGCCGCCAGAAGTGCCGCCGCCGTCGAAATCTTCAACCCGGAGCGTCTGCCTATACGTATACCGCTCGCGGGCGAGGAGGAACTCGCTCTCCTTCTCAGAGAACTTCTCAATAATCCGTTGGAGTTCGGGTTCCGTTGGATCCGCCTTGGCCGGAGCGGCTGAGGCGGCGGCGGCGGCAAGTACGAAGAGGAACGAAATCGCTACGCGCATGATAACTCCTAGCATAAACCTTACGAAAGAAGCTCTTTGGCAATGGTAAGCCTTTGCATGTTGCTGGTCCCTTCATAGATACGCCCAATCTTGGCGTCCCGATACAGCTTTTCGACGGGACACTCCTTAGTAAAGCCGATACCGCCGAAGATCTCGACGGCCTGGCTGGCGACATCCTCGGCGATGAGCGACGAATGCAGTTTGGCCATGGCGGCTTCTTTGACGTAGGGGAGCCCCGCGTCCCGGAGGCGCGCGGCGTTATATACCATGAGCCGAGCCGATTCGACGTGCATGGCCATCTCGGCGAGTTGAAATTGAATGCCCTGGAACTCGGCGATGGTCTTGCCGAACTGGCGGCGCTGGCGGGCGTACCCAATGGCGTGATGGAGCGCGCCATCGGCCAGTCCAACAAGCTGGGCCCCGATGGCGATCCGGCCCCCGTTCAAAGTTTCAATGGCCACTTTATAGCCTTTGCCCGGTTCGCCCAGGATGTTGGCCGCCGGGACGCGGCAGTTATCGAGAACGACTTCACATGTGGAAGAACAGCGAATGCCGAGCTTGTCTTCCTTGCGGCCAACGGCCAGTCCGGGAGTCTCGCGCTCAACCACGAAACACGTGATGCCGCGGTGTCCGGCTTCGGGGTTGATGGTAGCGAAAATAAGGAAGAGGCCGGCCTCAGCGGCGTTGGAGATCCAGAGCTTGCGGCCCGTGATCAGGTAATCGGCACCTTCGGGAACGGCGCGCGTGGCTAGAGCAAAAGCGTCGGAACCGGAATTGGCTTCGCTCAGAGCGTAGGCGCCAATCGTGTCTTTGGCGAGCGCGGAGAGGAATTGCCGTTGCTGTTGGGAGTTGCCGTAGTCGCGAATGGCACTCACGACCAGCGTGTTTTGGACGTCAACGAGAACCGCGACACCGGGATCGGCGACGGCGATCTCTTCAACAGCCAGGATGGACTGGAAGAACGTGCCGCCTTGACCGCCGAACTCCTCGGGGATCTCGATGGCGGTGAGGCCGAGTTCAAATAGCTGCCGAAGAAGGGCCGGGTCCATCGCGGCCTTGGCGTCCATCTCACGGGCGCGCGGGGCGATCTGTTCGCGGGCGAAACGGCGAACGGAGAGTTGGAATAGCGACTCCTCTTCGGAGAGGCGCGTGAGCGGCGTGGACACTGCATCCAGTTTAGCGTTTACGGGTTGGGCGCATGAAGGATTCGGCCTTCGTAGGCTTGCAGCACTTCGCGCACCGGGCCATCCATCACGAGTTGACCGTGGTCGAGCCACAAAGCGCGCGTGCAAAGACTCTGCAGCGTGCTCAGTGCATGAGAGACGCAAAGTATGGTGCGCCCTTGATTCCTGATCTCGAAGATCTTCTCCATACACTTGGCCTGGAACTGCAGGTCACCGACGGCCAGGACTTCGTCGATGATCAAGATTTGCGGATCGAGATTCACCGCGACCGAAAAGGCCAGGCGGAGCATCATGCCGCTGGAATATGTTCGGAGAGGCTCGTCAATGAAATCCTGGAGTTCTGAAAAATCGACGATAGCTTCGTAAAGATCTCCAGCCTGTTTTCGAGTGAAGCCAAGGAGGGCGGCGTTGAGGCGAACGTTCTCACGGCCGGTTAGATCGGGATGAAATCCGGCGCCGAGTTCGAGAAGCGCGGCGATGCGTCCGTTGATTATGACCTCTCCGGAGGAGGGAGGGACCAGGCGGGTGACGAGGCTCAGCAGAGTGCTTTTGCCCGCGCCATTGGCGCCGATCACAGCCACCGACTCTCCGTCTTTGATGACGAAGTTGAGATTCTTCAGCGCCTGGAAGGAGTCAGGGTCTGTCTTGCCCAGCAGGTCTTCGAGGTAGTGCCGGAGCAGACGCTGGCCGAGCACCCGGTGGAAAGCCTTGGTGACGTTTTTGAACTCGATTACATTCATCGCGTGGCCATTCCTTACAGAGTTTCCTTACAGATAATCGAAGAACTTGTGCTTCAGTCGAGAATAGAGCGCCAGCCCGAAGGCGAACGTGATCGTGGACGTGAAGGCGAGCTTATAGACGAGCCCGGCATCGCCGTTGGGCGAAACGCCCTCCATCAAAATTCGGCGGAGAGCAAGAATCAAAGCCGCCAGGGGATTGAACTCATAGATCGTGACGTATTGGAGAGGAACGATGTCGAGGGTATAAAAAATCGGCACCAGCCAGAAGAGGACGGTGCAGGCGGATTCGACAATGTAGCGCATATCCCGAAGGTAGACATCCAGAGCGGAAGTGGCAAGGACAAGGCCGCAGACGAACACGATTTCCAGCGCCCAAAGCAGCGGAAGCCAGAGCCAATAGACGTTGACACCGCGCCCGAACACGATAACGAAGAGGAGCAGCAGAGCAATCTGAATGCCGAGATGAATCGTGGTGGAAAGCACCGAGGCGATGGGGACGATCTCCCTGGGAACGGGAATTCGTTTGATCAGCCCGGAGTTGTTGGCGACGGAAATGGTGCCGTTATTCCAGGCGACGGTGAAGAAGTTGAAGGGGACCAGGCCGCAGAGGACGAAAATGGGGAAATTCGGATTGTTGTTGGGCATCACTTTCGTGAAAACGAAGGTGAGGACACCCATAAGAATGAGCGGATTGAGCAGCGACCAGAAGACACCCAGCGACATATTGCGGTATCTGATCTTGAAGTCCTTTACGATCAGATTCTCCAACAGGAAGAGGTAGTCGCCATTCCATATTGATGTCATTTTATAAATTGAGCGGGCTTCTGATTATACCGCACCAGCGTAGCGCACCATAAACTGTGCAGACGCCGATGAACGCCAGCCAAGGCGCGGGTCGAAGCGCCCATAGCCCGATGCGGTGAGCGTTCCAAAGCCGCATCGCCTGGCCCGTTTCGATGAGGATCCAGGCGGTGATGGCGGCCAGTACGAGAGGGCTGAA
>CAMDKT010000670.1 GCA_945900935.1 Candidatus Sulfopaludibacter sp. SbA3
GCTCCCGCCGGGAAAATCGGTAGTTGCAGTTGCGGCATAGGGATTGGTCCAGTGTGACTCGCCCGCACACCCCGTTGCAACCCCACCGCACGGCTCATATGGATTTCCACTCTTCAGCCGAAATCCCCGGCGAGATCAGGATGTCTGAACATGATGAACAACCGCGATATTTACGCCGGATTGACGCTGCGCCCTCACGCCCGTTTGTCGATTTCGAACGAGTTCCATGGCCTGTCACTGGCCAATCGCAACGACCTCTGGTACGTGGGCGGCGGCGTGTTCCAACCCTGGAGCTTTGGGTACGTGGGCCGCTCGACAACCGGAGCGCGATCACTGGCGAATCTGTACGATACCAGCGTCGATATTAAGATCAATCCGGCCGTTAGCCTGAACGTCTACTACGGGCACGCGCAGGGCTTGGCGGCAATTCAGACGATTTACCCCAAGGGACGCTCCGGCAACCTCGGCTATGTCGAGCTGATGTATAAGTTCTGATCAGGCTTCCGCTTCGAGGCGGGCTGGAACCGGCGCCGCGCGGAAGGTCACGGCGCTTTCCACCGCCAGGGCGGCGGCGGCCAGAGCCACTACGGGCAAAGCCTGGTAAAAGACGGAACCGGTGGAGGTCTTAATGGACGCTGCGATGAGGGGCAACGCGAACGCGCCAAGTCCCCCCAATGCGCCCACGATGCCGCCCACGGCGCCCACCGAGGCCGGAAAATATTCGGGGACATAGCGCATCGTCGCCGAGCAGCCAATACCCATCGCGACTCCGGCCACGAAAAACAACAAAGCGGTGATGGGCAGGATGGGGCCAGCCAGCAAGAGTGCCAGTGCCACCAGCGAAACTGCCAACGAAATGCGAAGCACTGTGCTCGCCCCGAAGCGGTCCGCAAACTTACCGCCCCAAATACGGGCAAGGCTCGCTGAGAGCGTAAAGGTTGTCGCGATCAGCCCCGCCGTGCGCAGCGACACTCCGTAGGCGTCGATGTAGATATCGGATAGGAGCAACGCCGCGCCCACGAAAGCGCCGAAAGTGGCCATGTAGTAGAGCCCCAACCGCCACGTGCGCGCGTCGGCCAGCGGACGCAGCAAATCCAATTGACTGCGCGCGGGCCCCTTGGCCGGCGCGTCGCGCATCAGCAGCCAGTACCCAAGGGATGTGAGCGCCAGCACGGCGCCATACCAGCAAAACGTCGTGCGCCAACCCAACGACTCCAACAGCAGCGGCATGCCAAACGCCGTAAGAGCCGTGCCCACGTTTCCAACGCCGAAGATTCCCAGCGCGTAGCCTTGCCGGGATGCCGGCGTCCATGAGGCTACCGATTGGACACCAGGGACGAAAGTGGTGCCGATCATTCCGAACGCGAGCGCCCCTGCCAATAGCTGCGGCCAGCCGCTCGACAATGCCAACCCGATTGCCGCTACCGCAGCCAACGCCGCCAACGCCGTGAAAACGCGCCGCGCCCCCAAGCGGTCCGTCAGGATTCCGATCGGGATTCTCATCAACGAGCCGGTGAGAATCGGGAGCGATTTCAGCAGCGCCGCCTGCGCGGGATCGATATGGAGTTCCTGCGCGATCATCCGGGCCGAAGGGCCGAACATCACCCACGCGGCAAAACAAAGGGAAAATGCGCCCGTGTTCACGGCCAAGGCCTTGAGCGGAAGCTCCGCCGGCCTCTCGATTGAAGCTTTCATGCTAGCTGTCCTATCTGCGAGGCAGTACACCGCAACACGAAAGAATCCTGGGACAGGGCAGGTAGATCGTGAGCTTTTCGCGGTCGCGACCTGATTCCTCGGGGTGAATGCCTATGTCGATTATATCGCAAAATACGGGGGGTTCCGAGAACAAATCTGTCGACTTGGCTGCCCGCTATGCCTTGGTGTGACAAACGGCGTTCCAACTGCCGGATTTAGGTTTATGAGAGAGAGAAGTAGCATCATCGCCGATCAAGCAAAAGGCACTTATCGTTAGAGGAAATGAGTGTGGGCTGCGACGGGAGTCGAACAAATCCCATGGCGATGCGTCATGATGAAAGGGTTTCGCATGGTGCCGCGTAGACAGTTTCTGTTACTTGGGGCGGGTGCGGCGGTTTACGCCGGGCCGCTGGAGGATCGCATCCGGCGCATTGAGGCGTTATGGAAGCCTGCGAGTGCGATGGCGGAGAGCCAGACGCCGGCGGTTTCAATTGCGGTCATCCGTAAAGGCGCGGTGGAATGGGCGCGGACGTATGGGGTGGGGGTGAGTGCGGGAACGCTGTTTCAGGCGGCGTCGATCAGCAAGCCAGTGACGGCGATGGCGGCGCTGCACATGGCGCAGTATGGGAACTTTGGGCTGGATGAGAACGTGAACGACAAGCTGACGGCGTGGCAGGTTCCCGACAATCTGTTTACTGTCTCGCAGAAGGTGACGGTGCGGGGGATCTTGAGCCATACTGCCGGGTTGACGGTGCATGGGTTTCCCGGATATGGGGAGAATGACGCGGTGCCGACGGTGCGGCAGGTGCTGGATGGGGCATCGCCGGCGAACACGGGGCCGGTGCGAGTGGACGTGGTTCCAGGGACGGCTTACCGGTATTCGGGCGGGGGGTATACGGTCTTGCAACTGTTGCTGACGGAACGGTTTCAGCGGCCGTTTCCGGAGTTGATGCAGCGGATTGTGTTGAGCCGGCTGGGGCTGCACAACAGCACGTTTGAACAGCCGCTGGGGGAGGCGCGGGCGGCGCGGACGGCGGTGGGGTTCCATAATACGGGGCGATCGTATACGGGTGGGTGGCACACGTATCCGGAGATGGCGGCGGCGGGATTGTGGACGACGCCGACGGATCTGAGTTTGTTCGCGATTGCGGTGGCGAGCGCGGTGATGGGGGAATCGAATAAGATCATTGAGCGGGATATCGCGGAGCGGATGATTATTCCGCATATCGGGCTGCACGGCCTTGGGTTCGTTGGCGGGCAGGGATGGTTCAGACACGGGGGCGCGAACGCCGGATACCGTTGCGAGCTGATCTGCCGGGCCGATGCGAGCCACGGTGCCGTAATAATGACGAACTCCGACAGTGGCGGGCGGTTAATACCTCCGGTGCTGGCGGCGATAGCGCAGGAATCGGGATGGCCAAATTTACCGTGAAAAATCTATTACTTCTTCTTTTGTCCTTTGTGTTGCGGGGACAGGATTTTGACTTGCTGATCCGCGGCGGGCGCGTCGTGGATGGAACGGGGAACCCGTCGTATCTGGCCGATGTGGCGTTAAAGGACGGCCGCGTGGCTGCTCTTGGACGGCTGGAGGGGAAGACAGCCAAACGCGTGATTGACGCCAAAGGGCTGATTGTCAGTCCGGGGTTTATTGATATCCATAATCATTCCGACTCGGCGCTGCTGACGGATGGGAATGCGCAGAGCATGGTACGGCAAGGCGTGACGACGATGATATTTGGCGAGGGGGAATCGGCTGCGCCGTCGCGGGCCTTTCCGCGGTTTACCGATTACTTCGCGCGGCTGAAGCAG
>CAMDKT010000671.1 GCA_945900935.1 Candidatus Sulfopaludibacter sp. SbA3
CCGGAACTGATCGATATCCAGTGACGTCCGCGGCAGGAATGGCACGCGGCCATCACCGCCCAAACCATTCAAGCTCCCCGTAAACGCCGCTCCTGGGAAGGCGGCGCCGGAAACATTCACGGTCGGCGTCGTCGCAAACGCGCTGGCAAACGTCCCCAACAACGATAGCGACCATCCGTTCACGACATACTTGCCCATTGCCGTATCGTTCCGCCACGGCTTGAACCCCATCGTCTGCGCAAACACGAACCGGTGCCGCTGATCGAGCGGTGATGAGCCCTTCTCATTCCGGTAGTCGCCATTGTAGTAGGAAGCCGGTCCACCGTTAAAGAACAGGTTGGACCCCGCCCCGCCCAGATTCTCGTCAATCGAGTGCGCCCACGTATAGCTGAACGTCCCGCCAATCCGCATCGGACCCATATCTACATTGCGATTGCGCAACTGCACCAGCAGCGCGTTATACCAAAGGTTACTCGCTCCCTCAACCACGTTGACGCGCTGGTACGCCGGATCCACCCGGTTCGCCAGTAAGTAAGCCGGCGTGCTGTAAGTACCGGTTTGCGCCCCGTTTTCATCGTTAATCCGGTAAGAGACCACCGGACCCAACGGCCCAACGTTCGCATCGCGAATGCTCAACATCCGCAAGCCGCGGTTGAACGCCCAACTCACCGCCAGCGTCGTCTTTTCGCCTATGGCCTGCTCAATCGCGAAATCACCCTGCATCGTATAAGGCGTGCGGAAGTTCTCGCCGGCGTAGCTCAGGCTGGTCCCGCCCACGGTCAAGCTCCCGATCGATGGGAGCGTCGCCGGATATACCGGCCCGGCCGCCACATCCGAAGGCCGCGTCGACTGCAGATTCAGCGACCGCTGCACCGTATTCACGACATTCAAACTGGTGATCAACGCTCCGGGGAACCGGGCATAGAACATGCCCCAACTCGTGCGGATCACCGTCTTGTTGGGAACCAGATTGTAGGCAATGCCCAACCGCGGCGCGAAGTTCTTCTTTGGCTCCGGAATGCGGCCCGTACCCGGATAATTAGACACGGCCGCCGACGGCTGCGTGAATGTCGCGAGTTCGTACCGCAGCCCGTAGTTCAGAGTCAGGCGGTTGTTAACCCGGAACTGGTCCTGAGCATAAAAATTGAAGTCTCGAATCCATACCGATGAAAGCGGATTTCCAAACGTCTGACTGTAACTCTGCCACCGTTTGGCGCCGGCTGTATTGTCAGTAAGATCCTGCGCGAACGCCGTCAAATTCGGATAGGAGTAAGTCCCGCGGGTGTTGAGCCGTTGGTCCTGCACGTCGCGCGTTTGCGCCAGGTCAACGCCAAATTTGAACAAATGCCGCCCCCAGGTATTGGAGATGTTATCGGCAAACTGGAAGCGATCCTCCGTCGGCTGCACGCGCGGGACATAATTCGCGACACCCAGATTGGTCACGCCGTCCACCGACAACGTACCGGCAAAGCCATTGTAGGGCAGGTATTCGCGGGCGTAGTCGTCAAACAGCCGGTCCTTAAACCAGCCGAAGCGGAACTCGTTCACCATTGACGTGGTCGGCAGACTGGTCCACGCCAGCCTCCCGTTCCGCGTGCGTACCGTGGACAAGCCATTGTTACCCGTGGCCGCTCCAGTATTCAGCACCGCGCCGGTCTGAATGCCGTTCGGCGAAATCCAGCGCAGATAATTGAAGCTGGCGCTCAGCGTGTTGCGGTCATTGACGCGGTAATCGAGCTTGCCAAACAGTAACTCCTGATTGGCACTGCGCGGCACGACTTGATTAAACCGGTCGATGTAGCGCTTCGCATTCGCGCATTGCTCCGCGGTCGCATTGCAAACGCCCACATACGCGCCCTGGCTGTTAAAAAGCGGAGCCGCGGTATGGCTGGAAATCAGCGGAAAGTCGCGGCGCGTGATCTCCGTGTTGAAGAAGTAGAACAGCTTGTCCTTCTGAACCGGCCCGCCCGCGGAGCCACCGAACTGCTGCCGCTTTTCGTCGGGTGAGAATCTCGCGTAGCGATCGCGCGCGTTGAAATTCTGGTCCCGGTAGAACCAGTATCCGGTGCCATGGAGGCTGTTCCCGCCGGACTTCGTCACCGTGTTAATTACCCCACCGGCCGCCCGTCCAAACTCCGCCGAACCGCCCGTTATCACCTGAAACTCTTGCACGCTGTCTTGGGAGATCTGCGCCGAAATCCGCGTGCGTCCGGCGTTCTCGTTGTAATACTGCTGCGTCGTGTCATTACCATCTTGCAGGAAGGCATTCCCGCCCGGCACACCACGAAACGAAACCAGTCCGAATGCGCCGTCACTCGTCACGCCAGGCGTTAGCAATACGAACGAATCCACCCGGCGCCCATTGATCGGCAAATTCAAAATCTGTTCCGCATCCACCACTTGGCTCACGCCCGTCTTCTGTGAATCCACTACCGGCGCATCGGTTGTCACGTCGACGCTAGTGGCCGCGGCGGTCACGCTCAGGATCAGATTCAAGTTGATCAACTGTCCAACATGCAAAGTAACATTTCGAACTTCATTCCGGCTGAATCCGGATTTGCCGACGGAGATCAGATAGCCGCTCGCGGGCGCCAAGGACCCTGCGTTGAAAATGCCAGCCTCGTTGGTGCTCAGATTGCGCCTTATTCCCCGCTCCTTATTGGAAAGAACGACCTCCGCACCGGGGATTCGCCCTCCGGACGCATCGCTCACCGTTCCGGAAATGCCGCCTAATCCAGCCACCGATTGCGCGGCTGCCAAAGTTGAATAAAAGACGAGTCCGAGTAGACATTTTGCTTGTTTCATCTCTACTATGGTCGCGACTCAATGCTTGCGGAAGATGACGGTAATGTGAATTGACGATTGCGACAAAATAGTTGATATTTCCTCTGGAGTAACGCGTCCGTCCGCCCCAGTCAACAACCCTTCCAGTTGCGGAGCCACCGCATTCATCGGATTCGGATGCGTGGCAATCGGAAACTTTCCCGCCTCCATCCGCGAAACCTCCGGCGTCGGCGCACCCCCTACACAAAACCACTCGAACGCTCCGCAAGCTCAACTTCTAATGCATTCGTCAATTTCGACTGCGCGGACGACGGCGTCGCCATCGAGACCCCGATCTCCGATTTCACCGCCCGCCCCTCATGCAACAATGCCTTGGCCAGCGACAGCAGCGCGGTTTTCGACGCGCAAAAGTCTGTCGAAAATAACATCGAAACTCCCGATCTCAAGGAATTTGCGTTGCCCCCAACTGGTGAACAAGCCCGAGTTCGGTATCACGGAAGATGGTCCCGGTGACATTGAGCCGCTCACAAAGATGGCGAACGGATTCATCGTCCGAGGTCTAGCGGGAGTTTCCTACGTTGAAGCAGAAATAGTTCATAACCTCAATGAATCGAGCGCGTTAGGGGCGAGGCATCGTATATACCACGGAGCTTAGCGCAACACGGGTAGAGCCTCCAGGGCTTCGGCGAGAGCCTTTCGGCCCGGG
>CAMDKT010000672.1 GCA_945900935.1 Candidatus Sulfopaludibacter sp. SbA3
CTGGAGTTCCTCGCTGACTCCATCAGCCACCATCGTGCCGCTCAGCCTTTTCTTTCGCTACTCCAGCGATAGGGGGCTGAACGGTTACTCTGCCAAGTCTCAGCAATGTTGGCACGGAAGGGGCGATGGTTCCGGAGGCCGCCCTTATCCGGCGGTGCAGACTGTTATCGGCTAACCTGGGCGGCGCGCCCGCCGGCAACATCAACAAGACCGCCCTGCCCGATATCTTCAACTCGCCGGAAATGGTCCGGATGCGCGAGGCCCATGTCCGCGGCCGCGCGGGCGAAATCGAGGTCTGCGCCAAATGCCGCACGGCCATCCCGCATCCGCTCCTGGTCGCGGGCAGCCTTCTGTTCCACGGAAGCACCGTGCGCAAACTGCTGCCATGGGTGGAACGGCTGGCGTACTTCGGACGTTGGTCGGGACTGCTACGGCCGGTTGACGATCAGCGGCGGCAGAAGCCGGTACTGGTACAGATCGAGCCAAAATAAAAACGGCGCGGCGGATTCCTTCCTCCGCGCCGTTTCCTGGATGCAAGCGCTTCCCAATCTCCGCCGTCAGTTGTACCCCACAAGTTTCGACGATCCAGTCTGGTACGAGAAAGTTGCGAAATCGACATTGCCGCCCGCAGTCAGCGGGGCCAAGAAGGTGCCTTGACCCTTGGATGGATCCGACGTTGCCATCACGCTCATAAATCCGATGGTGCCGCCTGTGATGTCCCCGGAGACCACTGGCAATTGCTGCAACACCGAGGAAGGAACCGTCAAGTTGCCGTCCGAGGCCTGCGCAATGCAAGTGAACAGGGTGACATCCAATGTGGGATTGGTCTGGGATCCGCCTACCTGGTTACCTGCGAAGCCGGTCACGGTCACGAGTCCATCTCCTCCGCCCGACCAAGTGATGGGCAGATTTTGGCTGCGCGGGATGACCGCGGGAACGGCACTCTCGTTCGTCCAGGAAAACCCGCCAGGGAAGTTGACGCTGGCAGAGAAAGCACCGACATCCGCGCCTCCGGCACCCGCGATAGTGTACGTCCCCTGCGTCAGAGTCGGAGTGCCGCTGCCGCCGAACCCTCCAATGCCGCTCGAATAGAGGGTGGCCAAGTAAAACCCTCGAGAAAGGGGCATCGGCTTGTTCGCTGCGTTGGGACCGTTGAGGGTTAACGAATTCCCCGCGTTCAGCGCCGCGGGAGCTGGCCCGGCTGTCCCTGTCTGGATCGCTGTTCGGTCGCCTCTAACGCGAACTACGACGCAGGCCCCCACCTGATTCACCGAGAAGCGCGCATCCGCGATTTCCGATATTCCATAACGGTTGAATGCGCCACTCGCCAACTCACTGGTCGAATCAAAAGAACCCAGACCCGGTATCGAGAGCTTGGTCGTTAGTTTCGAAATACTCAAATATCCCGCAGTCAATTTGCCGCCCCCATCCAGTCTCGTCAGTTGCGCTGGAGACAACGTCGGATGCGTGCATTGGGTCTGGCCGGAATTTGCAATCGCCAGCGAGCCGAGATTGCTCAGCCGTCCTGACGCGCGCACTCGCAAGCTCTCTGTACAGCCGAGCGTTACATTCGCAGGCAGTGTGAAGTTGATCTGATCGAGGCCCGGCGAACCGCTGGATCGACCGGCGTAGGCGGGTGTGATTTCCGTGTTGCCAACAATCACACGGATATTCCCAGCCGCGGTTTGATCGCCAATCGTTCCTCCCGTGGCGTCGGACTGTGCGTCAGCGCCAATGCCCGTACCCCACAAGATCAGCGTCTCGGTTGGATACGCCGGCCGGTGCTGCCAACTGAGGTTGCTGAAACTGATGGCTCCGGTAGTGAAGCGGATGAGGCTCACGCCATTGTTTAGACTCGCGTTGGTCGCCTGCGCCGGCCCCGCCCCATCCTGCGTAACTGTGGCAAATCCAAAGTTGCGCTCAACGACGTTTACCCGTCGCGGCGCGCTCGTCTGGCTGTTATAGATTACTCGGACGTCATAGGCGCCGGCCGCCGCGCTGGATGGCAACAGGCCGGCCAACTGTCCAGCGAGGGTATACCAGAGCCGGGCGTCGATCGCCGATCCTCCGGCAGCGGGTGTGTACGTAACTCTTGTACCCGACAGCTCAGTCGGGAAGGGCGCTCCGGGGGCCAAAGCGATGTTTGCCGGGCCCATGTTGCTCCCGAAAACCACAAACCATGAGCCGCGCGCGATGTCCGCCTGATACGAACTCGCGTTCAGAACGCTTGTGACAACGGGCGCGCGGCAGCAATCGTTGCGAACAAAGCTGCGAAAATCAAACTGCGAATAAATGTAGTCATACTATTCCTTTGTATTTGTCGGGATCCCAAGCGCTCTCAGCTTTTTGTAAAGATGGCTGCGCTCGAGCCCTAGTAATTCCGCGGCGCGGCTGATGTTGCCGCGCGCTTCTTCCAACTTCTTCGTTATATACTCGCGCTCGGCGGCCTCACGCACTTCCTGGAGGCTCGCAAACTGCGGCATTTCCGAGTCGAAGACCGACCGTCGCGATGGGTTAATCGGTACGTGACGCGCGTCAATCCGGATTTGCGGGTTCATAATAACGATGCGCTCAATCATGTTGCGTAATTCACGTACGTTTCCGGGCCACGAAAAGGCTTCCAGCATTTTCATGGCCTCCGGCGAAAATTCCTTCCGCTTCCGTCCGTACGCGGACGTAAATTCATTCATGAAGTATTCCGCCAACAGCGAAATGTCCTCCCGCCGATCCCGCAACGGCGGTACGTGGAATGGAATCACGTTCAATCGATAGAACAGATCCTCCCGAAAATTTCCCCGCTCAATCTCCTGTTCCAGATTCTTGTTCGTCGACGCCACCACCCGCACATCCACTTTGCTCGATTCGCTCGCCCCCAGCGGCTCAAATCGCTGCTCCTCCAGCGCCCGCAGCACCTTCGCCTGCGTCTTCAGGCTCATGTCGCCCACCTCGTCCAGAAACAATGTGCCCTCGTCGGCCTTCTTCAGTTTTCCGATCTTGTCTTCCTGCGCACCCGCAAAAGCGCCCTTCAAATGGCCGAAAAGCTCACTCTCAATCAAGTCATCCGGAATCGCCGCGCAGTTCACTTCCACAAACGCCTCCTGCGCCCGCAGGCTCATGGCGTGAATCGCGTGCGCCACCAACTCCTTTCCCGTTCCCGATTCTCCGTAAATCAACACGCGCCCGTTCGTCGCCGCCATCAGCCCCAACTGCTGCCGCAGCGCCTTCATCGGCACACTGTCCCCCACAATCGGATACGCCGCCCGCTCCCCTGCGCCCAGCCGGTCGAGCTCCAACGCCATCCGCCGCTGCTCGATGGCATTCTTCACCACCACCAGAACCTTATCGATCGTCAGCGGCTTCTCAATAAAGTCGAATGCCCCCATCCGCGTCGCCCGCAACGCCGTCTCAATATTGCCATGCCCGGAGATCATTACCACCGCCGGCCGCTCATCCCCCACTCGCTCGTGAATCCGGTTCAATAC
>CAMDKT010000673.1 GCA_945900935.1 Candidatus Sulfopaludibacter sp. SbA3
CCAATGCGACTTTGCAGCACAAAGTAAGTGGCATTGCGCGCGCCGCCTGCGCCACATCCAGCTTGATGTCCATCCGCGTGACGGTTTGAAAACCCGTTTGGCGCGCCGTAACTTTATAGGCGCCCGGCTTGATGCCTGCGACCGCATAGAGTCCGGCGGTGTTGGTCCTGGTGGCACGGCGCAGGCCCGTTTCCTGGTTCACGATGCCGATCTGGACGCCCGGCATCACCGCGTCCGAACTGTCCCGCACCAACCCGGAGATCTGTGCGTCCTGCGCGAGCACGGCGAGAGGGCATAGCAATAGGACCAGGATTCTCACTGGGCAAGCTCCTGCAGCAGACGTTGTAATAGCGCCAGCAGCTCGGCGTCGGAATGGCGGCTCTGTGCCCCGGCGAAGGCGGCGCTAATCGCTTCGTCGAAGTCACGCGCCGTTCGCGCCAAAGGCCGCGGGGCGGCCGTTGGGACTTCCTGTTTCGGGAAGACCGTATTCAGCAGCTTCCGCAATTCGACCGCCTGCCGGCGTAACGCGTCACGGTGGGCGTCCTGCATATTGCGAATCGTTTCCGCCTCGCGCGCGGGCAGCGGTTGGCCGGAGAATCGCATCTCCAGTTTGTTCCAGGCAAAAGCGCGGGCTGTTATCGCATCGCCCATATCCAGCGCCGCGTTGGCGAACTCCTCACGGGCGCGCAAGCTGGAGGCGAACAGTATGGGGCGGGGCGGCACAGAATTTTGGGGAACAATTCCCGCCGCCGCTGTCTGGGGCCGCGGCGGGTCACTCAGTACAAAGCGCGCCCCGGGAATGGCAGCTATTGCTCGCCGAATCGTCTCGGCGCGAAGCGGATCGAGTTCCGTGGCCTTCACCAAAACCTCTCGTTCGAACCGCGCTACTTCAATGGGCTCGCCCAGGTCAGCGCCGGCGAGGTGCAGCGCATGGAGCACCTCCACTTCAACGGCCAACAGGGAGCGCTGTGGCAGGGACTCCACTTTTTTCGCAATGGAAACGCTCTTGACGGGAGCCGCTTTCGGGGCGGCGGGAGTGGCCATGACTGCTTTGGGAACCGTCGCATCGCCGTTCGTCTGTTGCCGTAGAATAATCGTCGTCGCCAGGAGGGCCAGCCCGAAAAGGCCGGCAGCCGCAAAACGCCACACGGGCCAGTGCCGAGGGAGTACAGGGGTAGTGGAGAGGTCACTCTCTTCACAACGCCGGCGAAAATCCGGCCAACTTTGAGGCGGCGGTGGAAGTTGCGGCAGAAATACGCTCTCGCGATACCGCACGAACGCGTCAATGGCGGCCTGGATTTCATTACGCTCCTTTCGGCAGTGCCAGCAGCTTTCCAGATGCCGGTTGATGGCGCGCGCTTCCGCGCCCGGCAGATCTCCGTCGAGCAACCGCAATATCTCCAGTTCTTCGGGGTGTTTTGAGATCGTGCTACTCATAAAGAGCCTTTCGTAATCGTTTGACCGCGCGTTGCAGCAATTCGCCAACGGTGGTGGGCTTGACGCCGATAATGCCGGCGATCTCTCGATAGAGCAGGCCTTCGGCACGCAGATGCAGACAAATGCGCTGCCTGGGGGAGAGGCTTTCAACAGCGCGGTGGAGTTGGGCGAATCGCTCCCGATCGAGGAAAATACTTTCAGGGGTCTGCTTGTCGAAAGCGGGAAGTCCGCTAGGGAATTCGACGGATTCGCCGTGACGATTCATGGCCAGGCGGTAGGCGACGGTGTAGACCCATGCGCGCGGATTTGTTATCGATTGGCCGTCGCGTAGCGCGACGTAGTATTTGAGGAAGGCATCGTTGGTAAGCTCCTGCGCTTCGTCCGGCCGAATGCCGAGGGTAACGAGGTAGGCGTAGATCTCCTGCCTGCGCTCGATGAAAAACTCGGTGACCTGCGTGTGGTCCGGGTTCGTCACGCGCCGCCCCAGCGTCCAGGTGCTTTCGGCCGTGTTTTCAGGCAGACGGGAAGCCATTGAATATCCTGATGCACAGTCTGTCACCGGATGAGACCGGAAAATCCCCTGTTTAGCCACACCGCTTCAAAATTTATTTTGGCGGCCGACGGATCGGCTAGGCTACGGAGGCCAGCGATTTCCCTTTTGAGTCTTGCGTTCAACCGCGCGCGGCAGATCGGGATGAACAGGATCGTGGCCGTCCCGGCCTTCCTTTTTTGCCTCGAATATACTCGCCGAGGCTACCACGATGCCGATCCGGAGGCTTCCCATCGCGGCCGCCGCGGGTTTTGGGGATTCCGCCTGAAAACGCTCCCTGACGGCGAGCGGCTCGGAAACGGTTGCGCTGTTAAGCGGCCCCGACGCACAAATCCGCCCAATATGCCAACGTGAAAAATTGTGCGGACCGGCGTCATAACAAGCCGCCGCCGGAGGATTGAAACCAAGGGTCTCATCGGCGCGATCGAGGCCGCCGACGCGATGGTCAAAACCGCCAACGTCACCCTCACCGTCCGCGGCCGATCACGGGAATCAATACAATTAACTATTTTTCGTTTGGCGCGAATTCGAACTACCACGCGGGGCAGATTTCATTGCGGCGGCGGGCGCGGGGCGGGGGCGCAGAATTCTCTGGATTTGAAGAGCGAACGGGCGCGCTCGGATTTTGACCGGCGGCCAATCGCTGGCAGAACAGCGTAGTTGGCGGCTGGCAGATGTCTGGCAGCGGCACTTATTACAGCGGGCAGGCGTTTACGGTGACGGCGGCGAATGTGGACACGGCGCGGGGAGAGTCATCGCGACCGAACCGGATGGGCACGGGAATACAGGAAGAGATAGCGGGTGCCGCGCTGTGCGTCGCGGACGAGTTGTGAAGTAAGTCCGAACGGGTTTCAACCGTTTACCTTTGGCAATTCGGGGCGGAACATATTGGACGGGCCGAAGAGCCATTCCGGTATGATTTTAACTCGCTTGGAGGGGGGCGGGGAGGACCGCGGGTGATGCAGGCGGCGTTGAAGTTTGATTATTAGCGAAAGTGGCGTAGAGGACCGGCATTACGACGAGGTTGAGGATTGTCGATGTCAGTAGGCCGCCGAGGATGATGATGGCCATGGGGTGTTCGATTTCCTGGCCGGGTTTATTACCTCCGAGGACAATAGGCAGGAGAGCGAGGGCGGTGGCGAGGCCGGTCATGAGGATGGGCGACAGGCGCTCTTCCGCGCCGCGTATGAAGAGTTCGCGGCCGGTGATTTGGCCTTCTTCGGCTTCGAGGTGGCGGTAATGGCTGACCAGCATGATGCCGTTCCGGGCGGCGATGCCGACCACTGTCACGAAGCCGACCAGCGAGCCGAGCGAGAGAACGCCGCCGTTTGAGAAGGCCATCACGACGCCTCCGATGAGGGCGAAGGGGAGACTGACGAAGACGATACTGGCGAGGCGGAAGGACTGGAAGTCAGCGTGAAGGATGAGGAAAATGCCGAGGAGGGCAATGCCGCCGAGGAGCAGAAGCCTCTGACGGGCGGCTTGGCGGGCGGCG
>CAMDKT010000674.1 GCA_945900935.1 Candidatus Sulfopaludibacter sp. SbA3
GAATGCGAACTTACGCGTTGCCGACCGCTGTGTGTCCTGCCATGTGAGCATGGCTCCGGGCGAGAAAGCGGTGACGGGCGCGGCGATCCTGGTGCCTCACAAACCGGTGGTGCATGATCCGGCGGAGTATGGCTGCACGGTGTGCCACGGGGGCCAGGGATCGGCGACGGAAAAGGCGGATGCGCATGGGACCGTGCATTTCTGGCCGGAACCGATGATACCGGCTCGTTTTGCTGAGGCCGGGTGCGGGACGTGTCATAACGCGCTGGGGATTCCGAACCGGGACGCGTTTGAGAAAGCGCGGTTGGCTTTTGAACGGCTCGATTGCCGGGCGTGCCATCGGGTGGACAATCGCGGCGGAACCATCCGGCCTGGCGGCGGAGGAATGGAGGGTCCAGACCTGTCGCGGGCGGGGATCGCGGGTTATGACAAGGGCTGGTACGAGAAGCATGTAAAGAAGCCTGAATTTGGCAAAGTCGACGCGGCCGATCTCGAGCAGGTTTCGACGTTTCTCGCGACGCGAGTAGGGGCTCCGGCGCTGGTAGAGGCAAAGGCGACATTCCTGAGCTTCGGGTGTCTGGGGTGCCATCGGGTGAGCGGAGTTGGAGGCGATGAGGGACCGGATTTGAGCCGCGCGGGAGAGAAGGATCCGGGGCAGGCGGACTTCACCCATGTGGCCGGCGGCGGTGCCCATCCCGAACTGGCCAATTGGATTGCGGAGCACTTCCGTTCGCCGGTGGCTGTGGTGGCGACATCGGCAATGCCGCCGGTTTCGGCATCGCCTAAGGAAATTGATGCGCTGACAATGTATGTCCTTTCCTTGCGGCGCCGGGAGTTGCCCGGAACGTACGTGCCGAGGGACCGGATGCAATCGACGCGATTCGGGGTACGGGAGTTCGCCGTTGACGGGGCGACGCTATTCGGCGCGTTCTGCGCAGGCTGTCACGGATCGGAAGGACTGGGGAAACATGCGCCGGGCGGGACGACCTTTCCCGCGATTGCCAACCCGGACTTTCTGGCGTTGGTGAGTGATGAGTTCCTGGCTGGCACGATTGGCAAGGGACGCCCTGGGCGGCGAATGCCGGGCTGGGCGAAAGATGGCGGGCTGCGGCCGGAGGAGATCACGCGTATTGTCTCGCATTTGCGGGCGTTGGGCGGTGTCCCCGAGGCGAAACCCGCCGCATGGAAAGCGACGGCGAATCCGGAGACAGGGCGGACATTGTATGCCGCCAATTGCGCCGGTTGCCACGGAGCCAAAGGCGAGGGCGGGAAGGGTCCTGCGCTGAATAACCAGGAGCTTCTGAAACTAGCGCCTGACACCTATTTGCTGGAGACCATTAGCCGGGGGCGAAGCGACACGGCGATGGGCGGTTTTGCGGAGGCCTCGCCAACGCGGCGGGGACTGGCGCGGACGGAAATGGAATCGATTGTCGCGTTTATCAGAGCATGGCAGGGAGGCAGGAAATGAATCAGAAAGACACACGCCGGGAATTCTTTGCGGCGATAACCGCCGCCGGATTCGGGGCCTTCGTGGCTTCGACGCGGGACGCTTGGGGACTGGAAGCAGTCGCCAACCCACTGGCCGCCTATCCGGACCGCGGCTGGGAAAACGCGTACCGCGACTTGTGGAAATATGACTCCAAATACACGTTTCTGTGCGCTCCAAACGATACGCACAACTGCTTGCTGAACGCCTACGTGCGGCAGGGCGTGATCACGCGGATCGGCCCGACGATGCGCTACGGCGAGGCCTTTGACTTGAGCAACAATCACACCACCAGCCGCTGGGATCCGCGGGTCTGCCAGAAGGGGCTCGCGCTGACGCGGCGCTTCTATGGCGATCGCCGCGTGAACCAGTGCATGGTGCGCGCCGGTTACAAGAAATGGGTGGAGGAGGGGTTCCCGCGCGGCGGCGACGGGAAGCCGCCCGAAACATATTTTCAGCGGGCGCGTGATGAATGGGTACGCATGAGCCACGACGAGGCAGCGACGATTGTGGCCAAGGCGATGAAGAATATCGCCGAGACCTACACTGGGCCGGAGGGCAAGCGCCGCCTGCAGGAACAGCATTATGACGAAGCTGTGATTGAGGCCACGCAGGGCGTTGGCACACAGGTGATGAAGTTCCGCGGCGGCATGCCGCTGCTGGGAATGACGCGTGTTTTCGGCATGTACCGGATGGCGAATTCGATGGCGCTGCTCGACGCGCATATTCGAAAGGTGGGCCCGGACAAGGCGATGGGCGGCAAGGGTTTCGACAACTACTCCTGGCATACGGATCTGCCGCCGGGGCATCCGATGGTGACAGGGCAACAGACCGTGGAATTCGATCTCTCCGCGGTCGAGCATTGCAAAACGGTTGTCGTGTGGGGAATGAACTGGATCGCCACCAAGATGCCCGACGCCCACTGGCTGACGGAGGCGCGGCTGAAGGGCGTGCGCGTTGTAGTGATTGCGTGCGAATACTCTTCCACGGCAAGCAAGGGAGACCAGGTGCTGGTGGTGAGGCCGGGGACAACATCGGCGCTGGCGCTAGGCTTTGCCCACGTGATTCTAAAAGAAAAGTTGTACGACGCCAACTATGTGAAGCAGTGGACCGATATGCCGCTGCTGGTGCGCATGGACACGTTGAAGAACCTGCGGGCGCAGGATGTATTCGGCGGACAGCCGGCGGTGTTGAAACGGTCTCGCACATTGGGCACCAACGAAAAGATGCCGCCGCCAGGCGCGCATGTAGAGCAGATTCTCCCCGAAAAACTGCGGGCGGAATGGGGCGACTATGTGTGGTGGGATCGCGTTTCCAATTCCCCAAAACCATTGACGCGCGACATGGTCGGAAAGTTCTCAACGGTAGGCGATCCGCTGCTGGAAGGGTCCATCGAAGTCACGCTGGCCGATGGGAAAAAAGTCCGTTGCCGTCCGAGCTTCGATCTGGTGCGCGAGTATGTGGATCACTTCACGCCGAAGACGACCGAGGAGATAACCTGGGCACCGGCGGCCGCGATCGAAACGCTCGCGCGAAGTTTTGCGAAAGACCCCGGAACGACGCTGTTCGCGATGGGAATGGGGCCAAACCAGTTCTTCAATAACGACAACAAGGACCGGGATCTGTTCCTGCTGGCGGCCTTGACCGGCAACGTCGGCAAGCTGAGCGGCAACGTCGGATCGTATGCCGGGAACTACCGCGTAGCGCTGTTCAATGGAGCGCCGCAGTACATCAACGAGAACCCGTTTGACTTGGAACTGGATCCTGCGAAGCCGGCGCGGCCGCGGCAGTTTTGGAAGGCGGAATCGGCGCATTATTACAACCACGAAGATCATCCGCTGCGCGTCGGAAAGAAACTTCTGACGGGCAAGACCCATATGCCATGCCCGACGAAAACGCTGTGGTTCTCCAATGCGAATTCGATTCTGGGCAACGTGAAATGGCACTACAACACCGTGATCAATGTACTGCCGAAGATCGAGATGATCGCGGTCA
>CAMDKT010000675.1 GCA_945900935.1 Candidatus Sulfopaludibacter sp. SbA3
CGCAGTACATGTTCGCGGCCCCCGCTGTCACGTGCAAAATTCGCATCAGGCTGAAGTTACCAGCTCGCTTTGGAATGCGCGCCGGCCGTAAAGGTGATCGAACAGGTTGCCTTCGTGCGGCTGATCCCAACTGATCTTCATCGTCGAAATCGGTCCGAAATTCAACCGCCCAATATGGCTCGATGACAACAGCCGCTGCCGCAGCGCCGCGTCATTCGTTATCGCCGAACATACCAGCGTCGGGCCCAAGCAATGCGGCAACTCCGAGGCGTCCACTTGCACCACGCTCGCATACGGGAACAGGAACTCCCGGTTGGCCAGCGCGTGCTCTTTGGAACAGTGGACAATCGCCGGCAGCACATACGTGCAGCCATCTTTGTCGGCCACCCTTGGCGTCCCGCGCTTCTTCTCCACCAGGTCTTCCAACCCATCCATCTCCGCGTCGATCATCGCCGAAATGCGCCGTGCAACGTCCGGCGAAGCGAATGGCGCCACCGCCGCTTCCGGATCGTCCTCAGCCCGCGGCTCGATCTTCGCAAATCGTTCCGCCAAAGCCTCGGCAATCTCTTTCCCGTTCGCCGTGGTCCAAATACTCGAACAATTCACGCACGACCGGCCTGAATTCTGCGCAATCGAATCTGCCATCAGATCGATGTACTTCTCCCAGTTCTTCGCGCCCTCATCGGCCAATACGATCTTCGAATAACCGGGCCCATGAATCTCAATCCGCGGGTCGCCCGCCCACGCCTTGGCCGCGCCCACATCCCCGAACAGCATCCCGCGTCCGGACTGCCGCAGTATCTCACCGCCGCCGCCGTGGTTCGTCGAGTAATACCCAAACACCTCAGCAGGCACGCCGGCCTTGATATAGGCCTGCGCGATCCGATAAGGCGTCCACGGCTCAGACCCGCCCGGCTTCAATATCAGCGGCGTCTTAAACACAATCGCCGGCGCCCACAGCGAATGCACGCCCGGCGAATTCGAAGGCAGAATCACCCCCATCGAATGCCCGCGAGGGAAGAAGCTCAACGCCCTTCCGCCAACCTCTCCATACCCGCGGTCCAGCATGTCCAGATCGGCCAGCCGCGTCAATCCCGACACCACCGTCTCCATCGAATCCAGCACGCCCCGGACCTTCTCCATATTCCGCCGCACCATCACATTCGGTGACCCGGTAGTCCCCGTTATCTGCTTGACGATATCCTCCGGCGACTGCATCGAATCGCCCAGCGGCAAATCGTCTTCGGCAAAATGCTTCGCGGCTTTTTTGGCCATCGCAATCAACTCGCGCGTCGAAAACCCCTGCAAAATGGCATGCATTTCGCCCTGCCGCAACAGGTCCCGACGGATCAGTCCGATATTGGCCTGGCTGATTTCAGCAATCTGCTCGCGGGTGCGATAGTGGAAAACTTTCGACACGTCCATCGACTGGTACGGCTTGCCCTGCCGCAGGATCGGTATGTGAACCATGGCTAGTACACTCCCTCCACCACGGATTTCTGGAACTTCGAAAACGGCCGCACGTTGCGCACGCCGTCCCATGGATATTGGGCGCACGGCGCTTCCCGCTCACACTCATCGCGCTCCAGGAACCGCGGAATAAACGTCTCTTTCGTCAGCGTCGTCAGTCGCACGCGCCCCGTTTCGCCATACCCGACCAACTCATCGGTGCGGTCCGGATGCACTACTTCCAGCAGAGCCCGCGGAGACGGCGGGTAATAAATAATCGCCCAGTTGTCTTCCTTCGCCGGTGCCCGATGCGTCGCCAAACCCATCAACGTGTTCCCATACGTCGGCGCGAAATACACGTCCGGTCCCAGCAGTTCTTCCACCGCGAAACGATGAAACTGCGGCGTCATTTCCGTCCCGCCGCAGAACACGCCTTTCAATCCATATTTCGCCAGATTGATCTTTTCGCACAACGCCTCCAGCAGCTTCGGCGTCGTAAACATACACTTCACTTCGTTGGCCCGCAAGACAGTCAATGCCTGGTCAATGCAATGCTGCTTATAAAGCTCCGCTTCCCGGATCTCGCCGCGCTTGATCAACTTGATCACCCACCGCGGATCCAGATCCACGCAAAACGCAACCCCGCCGCGATGCTGCGCCAAATGCTCCACCGCCAGCCGCAGCCGCCGAGGTCCCGACGGACCCAGCATCAACCAGTCCGACCCCTTTGGAAACGAGGCATCCGGGAGCGTCGTCGAAAAATGCTCGTAATCAATCCGGAAATCGTTGATCTGCATTCGCGACTTCGGCACGCCCGTCGACCCGCCCGTTTCAAATACATAAACCGGCTGCCCCGCGTAGCCCTTCGGCACCCACCGCCGAACCGGTCCGCCGCGAAGCTCGTCGTCTTCAAAGTTGCCGAACTTGTCCAGATCGGCGTATCCGTTCACTTCTCTGCGCGGATCCCAACCAGCCTTCGCGGCCCAATCGAGCCAGAACGGACAGCCGGTTTCCGGGTTAAAGTGCCATTCAATAATTTCGCGGACATGAGCGTCCAAGGCCGTGCGCGAGGCTTGGACTTGCGTTTCGAGTTCGGTTGCAGTCGATGTGGACATTAGACTCCTATCTTGCCATCTTTCCAGGCGCATAATGAAGAGATGTCCCCCTGGATCATCGCCGCTCTGGCCGGCCTACTGGCCGCGCTACTCCTCCGCCGCAAGGTCCCGTTATGGCGACGGCTCCTATTCGCCGGGCCTCTATTGGCCATCGCCGCCGTCGCGCTGCTCTTCGCCGCCGGTATGCGCATGGAAATGGAAGGCGGCGGAATTCCCAGATTTGTTACCTTTCAAAACCCGGAAAAACAGGCGGCCCAGATTGAGGCCGACCGGGCAAAGCCCGAAGCCGAACCGGTAACACAGCCAACGGTCGTCGAAGCCGCCATGACCGCCGAGTGGCCGGACTACCGAGGCCCCAACCGCGACGGCGTCTCCACCGAGAAAATTATCACTGCCTGGCCCAACGGCCAATTAACCGAGCTCTGGCGCAAACCCATCGGCGGCGGCTGGGCCTCATTTGTCATTGCCGGCAACCTTGCCTACACCATCGAACAGCGCCGCCAACAGGAAGTCATCGCCGCCTACGATACCGCCACCGGCCGCGAATTCTGGACCCACAAATACAACGCCGATTTCCAGGAATCCATGGGCGGCCCCGGCCCCCGCGCCACGCCCACATGGCATGACGGAAAGCTCTACTCGATGGGCGCCACCGGTGAACTGATCGTCCTTGACGCCGCTACGGGCAAGGTCAACTGGAGCAAGAACATCTTGACCGAAAACGGCGCGGATAACATCACTTGGGCCATGTCGGCCTCGCCATTGATTGTCGACGAAACGGTGATCGTCCAACCCGGCGGGCCCAATGGCAAGTCGATTGTCGCCTACAACAAAAACACCGGTGCCCGCGTCTGGTCGTCGCTCAACGACGGCGCTTCCTACGCATCGCCCATGCTCACGGTT
>CAMDKT010000676.1 GCA_945900935.1 Candidatus Sulfopaludibacter sp. SbA3
CATTGCCAGGTCCGGCGGTAGATCCGGTGGATGTGGAGCGGTGGCGGATTCGTAACGGTGTTCTGCCGTCGCAGACACTGTTCGGCGTGATGGGGTATTTGCGGGAGTCAAAGCGTGTGATGGCGGTGCTTCGCGTGTTCGCTCGGCTGCGGGCGATGCGGGAGGACGTTTGGCTTTTGGTGGCGGGCGAAATTGGCTCGAGTGATTTGGAGCGTGCGATTGAACCGTACCTGCGCGGGGCGGGGATGCTGCGCGAGGCGCATCTGCCGGAAGCGGATTTCCAGATGCGGGCGGCGGCTTGCGATGTGGGCGTGAATCTGCGGTATCCGGGAGGCGGGGAGAGTTCGGGGATGACGGCGCGGTGGATGCGGCTTGGGCGGCCGGTGCTTGTATCGGACACTCCCGAGAATGCGGCGTTGCCTCTGGCGGGCTGTCCGCGGGTGACGACTGGGGTTGGCGAGGAAGAGGAGTTGGCGGCGTTGATGATCTGGCTCGCGGATTCCGGAGCGCGGCGACGGGAATGCGGGCGCGTGGAGCGGGAGATGAGTCTGACGGCTATTGCCGCGAGTTATTGGCGAGTGCTTTCGGCGTGTAAATGTGCAGGTTCCTGAACTGCGTTGCCTGTGGCGGGCGGCGACACCCACCGGCAGATTTGTTGCCCATGTTTAGTGCAATATGTTACGTTAGAAAGTTAGCGGCCTCAACTATCAAATGGAATCTACGTTACAAGCTCTCGGTCAGATCGTATTAAGAGGTCTGCCGACGTTCTTCCTCCTGCTCCTGCTGCATTTCTATTTGAAACGGACTTTTTTTGCTCCGTTAGACAAAGTGCTGGCGGAGCGGTTTGAGGCGACGACAGGGGCTCGCAAGCAGGCGGAGAGCGCGATGGCGCGGGCAGAGGCGAAGGCACTGGAGTACGAAGAGGCTATCCGCGCGGCGCGGACAGAAGTCTACAAGGACAACGAGGCGATGCGCAAGCAGTGGCGCGAGCAGCAGTCGGTGATGTTGGCCGAGGCGCGGGCGAAATCGGAGACGGCCGTCGCGGTTGCCAAAGCAGAAATGGCCGGGGACGTGCGGACAGCTCGGGAAAACTTGCATGCCGATAGCGATCGAATTGCGGATGGCATTGTGGCTGCAATTCTGCGGAGGACTGCTTAATGCTACGGCTCGTGTTGGTTCTGGCCTTGGGAGTTATTGGCGTTTGGGCGCAGGAACATGCGGCGGAAGAGCACAAATCCGGGGCCGTGCAGGAAGTCTCGATCTGGTGGAAGTGGGCGAATTTTGCGATGTTGGCCGGCGGTTTGGGCTACCTGATTGCAAAGAACGCGCCGGCGTATTTCGCGGGGCGGAACGAGGAAATTCGCAAGGGTTTGGAAGAAGGCGCGGCGTTGCAGCGGGAAGCCAACGCGCGGACTGCCGCCATGGAAGTGCGGCTGAAGAATTTGGACTCCGAGATTGCCGGGATGCGGACGAAGGCTAAGGCCGATATCGCCGCCGAAGGGGACCGGATTCAGGCGGAAACCGTGGCGGCGATGGCCAAAGCGCAGGCGCACGCCGAGAGCGAAATCGCGGCGGCGGCGAAGACCGAGCGGGCACAGTTGAAAACCTACGCCGCCGACATGGCGCTGCGCATCGCCGAGGGCAAACTGCGCGGTCAATTGAACTCGCAGGTCGATGCCGGCTTAATGCAGGGCTTTCTGAAAGGTTTGAACTAGCCGATGTCACTGGCAATCGCATCCCGGTTCGCGCGCGCGCTGGCCGATGTATTGAACAGCCTGGAAGCGGCCGATGACGCGGTGGTGAAACTGCGGGCGTTCCAGGAGTTGCGGCAGTCGTCGCCGCAGTTGCGGAACATTCTGATCTCCCCGGCCGTTTCGCCGCGGAATAAGAAGTCGGCTGTGGCACAATTCGCCAATCAACTTGGTTTTTCGACGGTTTTGAAGAATTTCATGTACGTCCTGATCGATCACCGGCGGACGGCAATGCTTGGGGAAATCCTGACTTCGCTGGAATCGCAGTTGGACGGGCGGCGGGGCATAGTCCGGGCGAAAGTGCATTCGGCGCGGCCGTTGGACGATGCGCAGCAACGGGAGATCGAGGCGGCGTTGGGGCGGACCACCGGCAAGCAAGTGTCGGGGGAGTATGCGGTGGACGAGGCGCTGATCGGCGGATTGGTCGCGCGTGTCGGTTCGGTAGTTTATGACGGTTCGGTGCGCGGCCAATTGCAGGCGATGCGCGTCCGTCTTGTGCGTTCCTAAGTTCAAGGTTTTTTCAGAGAAAATATGGCTCAAATTCGGGCAGATGAGATCGCGCGAGTCCTGCGCGAAGAGATTGAAAACTACGACCAGGCTGTGAACGTCTCCGAGACCGGCTCGGTCATCTCGGTCGGCGACGGCATTGCGCGTATTCACGGCTTAGAGCTGGTGATGTCGGGCGAACTGATTGAGTTCTCCGGCGGCGTGACGGGCCTGGCGCTGAACCTGGAAGAAGACCAGGTGGGCGCGGTGTTGATGGGCGACTATCAGCATATTGGCGAAGGTGACGAAGTGCGCCGCACGGGCCGCATCATGTCGGTCCCGGTGGGCGACGCGATGATTGGGCGCGTGGTGGACGCAATCGGCGCGCCGATTGACGGCAAGGGCCCGATAATGACCACCGAATTTAATCCGGTGGAGCGGATTGCGCCCGGCGTCATTGCCCGCAGCCCGGTAAGAGAGCCGATGCAGACCGGCATCAAGGCGATTGATGGGATGATCCCGATCGGCCGCGGCCAGCGCGAACTGATCATTGGCGACCGCCAGACGGGTAAGACGGCGATCGCCCTCGACGCGATCATCAACCAAAAGGGCGGCGACGTCATTTGCATTTACGTCGCGATCGGCCAGAAGCGTTCGACGGTGGCGCAGGTTGTGCAGACGCTGACCAATTACGGCGCGATGGACTACACCATTGTCGTCGCGGCGACGGCGTCCGATCCGGCCCCGATGCAGTACATTGCTCCGTTCGCCGGTTGCGCGATGGGCGAGTACTTCCGCGACCGTGGCCAGCACGTCCTGATCATTTACGACGATTTGTCCAAGCACGCCGCGGCGTACCGCGAAATTTCGCTGCTGTTGCGCCGTCCTCCGGGCCGCGAAGCGTTCCCTGGCGACGTGTTCTACTTGCACAGCCGCCTGCTGGAGCGTGCCGCGAAGTTGAAGACCGGCGGTTCGCTGACCGCGCTGCCGTTTATTGAAACGCAGGCGGGCGACGTTTCGGCCTACATTCCCACGAACGTGATTTCGATCACCGACGGGCAGATCTTCCTGGAAGCCGATTTGTTCAACTCGAACATTCGCCCGGCCATCAACGTCGGTATCTCGGTGAGCCGCGTCGGCGGCGCCGCGCAGATCAAGGCGATGCGCCAGGTTGCCGGTTCGCTCCGTTTGGAACTTGCTCAGTATCGCGCGCTGGCTGCG
>CAMDKT010000677.1 GCA_945900935.1 Candidatus Sulfopaludibacter sp. SbA3
CCCTGTAAGTCATTCTTTTGACTAGGCTTATCCAACACCTTGCGGTTAACTTGTAAAGTCCCGCTAGCGACTACCCACCCCGGCTTAAGCTGAAGGCCCCGTTTTTATCCCCAGCGTCATCCCGTGCCGCAACGGAATCAGGCTCGTCAGAAACCGCGCATCGGCGAAGATCCGCCGGTTAAAGGTGTCAACCCCCTCAGTCTCCGCATCCTGCGGATCCAAAACGCGGGCCTTCCACAGCGTGTTGTCCGTTACGAAAACGCCGCCCACCCGTACCCGGTCCGGGGCTACCGCGTGAACGTCCGGATACCCCTCCTTGTCCACATCATTAAATATCATATCGAATTCGCCCGCCGTAGCCGCCAGCGCCGCCAGCGCATCCCCCGTATGAATCGTGATCCGGTCCGCCACTCCGGCCCGTTCAAAATACGCCCGCGCCCGTTCCGCGTTCTCCCTGTCGCCATCGGAGTAGTGGATCTCGGCTTCGGGCCCCGCCGCACGCGCCAGCCAAATCGTCGAGTACCCAATCGCCGATCCCAGTTCAAAAATCCGCCGCGCCCCGGTCATCAAAACCAGTTGCGCCAGAATCGTCGCGCAACCGGGGCCGATGATGTTGATCCGATTGGCGAAGGCATACGCCTCCATCTCCGCCAGCACCGGATCCCGAGCCGGCAACAGATCGGCAATATACTGCTCCAATGCTGGATTCACGATCATTCGGCAAACACCCTTTCAAAGATCTTACCCACATTGGCCAACTGCCGGTCCATGGAAAACGCCGCGGCAATTTTTTCCAGGCTCAAATGCGCCCGGACCGCCGGGTCGTTCTCAATCGCCGCCCGGAAGTTCGCCTCCGTCTCCCAGGACTGCATCGCGTGCGTCTGAACCAGCTTGTAGGCCTGCTCCCGCAGCATCCCCCCGGCTGTCAGGTCGAGGAGTAACTGCCCGCTGAAAATCAGCCCCTGCGTCAGATTCAAATTCCGCAGCATCCGCTCCGGATTCACCCGCATGCCGCCAACGAGCCAAATCGTCTTTGCCAGCAGATAATCAGTCAAAATGCAGGAATCCGGCAGAATCACGCGTTCCACCGACGAATGCGAAATGTCGCGCTCATGCCAAAGCGAGATGTTCTCGTATGCGGCGTTCACGTTGCCGCGAACCACCCGTGCCAGCCCGCAAATCTGTTCGCAGGTCACCGGGTTGCGCTTGTGCGGCATCGCGCTCGAGCCCTTTTGGCCGGGCGCGAATGGCTCCTCGGCCTCCCGGACTTCGGTCCGCTGCAAGTGCCGGACCTCCATGGCAATCTTTTCGCAAGTCGCCGCGATCAACGCCAGCGCGCTGATCAAAGCCGCATGAGAATCCCGGCTGATCACCTGCGAAGCGATGGCCGCCGGCCGCAGTCCCAGCCGCGCGCAGATCTTCTCTTCCGCCTCCGGGCCAATGTGTCCAAACGTGCCGACAGCGCCGGAGATCTTCCCGCAACGCATGTCCTCCGCCGCGTCGGCGAGCCGCTTCCGGTTCCGGCGCAACTCGTCAAACCACAGCGCCATCTTCAAGCCAAACGTATACGGCTCCGCGTGAATCCCATGCGTCCGGCCCATTTGAACCGTGTGCTGGAACTCATGCGCCCGTGTCTTCAACACAGCCAACAGCGAATCCACGCCCGCCAGCAGCAACCCCGCCGACTGCATGACCTGCAAAGCCTGCGCGGTATCCACGACATCGTTGGAAGTCATCCCATAGTGAAACCACCGCGAGGCTTCGCTCTTCCCCGCCGCCGCCATCTTCTCCGCGACCGCGGTGGTGAAGGCGATGACGTCATGCTTCACTTCGCGTTCAATGGCGAAGAGCCGTTCGACATCGACCGCGGCATGAGCCCGCAGCGCAACCGCGGCTTCTTCCGGGACCTCCCCAAGTTCGGCCAGCGCCTCGCTCGCGGCGATCTCTACCTCCAGCCAACAGGCGTATTTATTCTCGTCGTTCCAAATGCGCCCCATCTCGGGCCGCGTGTACCGTTCAATCATGCGTCTTACCAGTTTAACCGGCTCAGGACGCCGCTGCCAGGGAAGGGCATTTTCATGGCTACCCATAGACGCGATTCAGCCTGGTTTACGATTTGACTCGCCGCTCTATTCGCCGCCGCTGCGTGTAACCGGCTTCGGCGGCGGGCGCCGGATGAGCGATCCGGGCGGCGTCTTCGGATCGATCACGACACCAATAAACCCCACCATCATCTCATCCCAGGTCTGGTCGCCGAAGCGCACTTCCGCCTTCGCATCCGGATTGTTCGGATTATTCGGCGAATTGTCGAACCACGCCGAGAGTTGGATCTTCGTGCCCGCCGGAAACACTCGTTCCTCGGCGAGCGAATAAGTCAACTGCCAGTTGAAATCGTACTTGGAAACCTTGAGCAGCGTTTCCACTTTCCCATCGGGGAACGCGGCCCGGAACTCGAAGGCCTTCCCGCGCAGATGCATATGCGGCAATAGGTCGACGATTTTCACGTCCCGGTCGAGGATGTGCTCGCTATCCACGCGATAATTTGATTCCCCGGGCGGGATCACAAAATTTCTGCTACCGAGCGGAATCTGAAGCGACCGTTCCACCGGCGGTCCAGCCGCGAACACCATGCCAACCTTCGTCTGATCCTTGCCCGCCTTGCCGCTGGCCGTATAGTGCAGTTGCAGCACGATATCGGCTCCTGCCGGAAGCAGCGTGGCCCGGCCTTCCGGCAAAATTACCGGGGGAAGTCCGGGCACATAGGCGCCGACGTTGCCATCGGACATGCCGCCTTCCGGCGCGCCGGAGCTTTTCGGCGTCGGTACGCCGGGCATGGCATCGGCCAGCCACTTCGAGCCCGGACGGCGATAAAACGCGATCACGTGATGCACCACGGTCCGGTCGCCGGGCCGCACTTCCACGGCCTTAATCCACTTGTCTTCTTTGAACCCGGTCGGGATCACCACCCACTGATAGTCGATACTGCCTTTCGCGGGTATTTCAAATGCCGACGGCATTTCAAATACGACGTCCGGCTTGCCGATGTTCCAGCCTTCAAGGTAGGCGACCGGCTTCGGAGCGTGCTTCGCGTCGCCTTCGGGCGCGCCGCCGTCGGCCCACGCGGCCAGCGTATCGATCTCCGCTTGCGAGAGCCTGGCGTCATTGCTGAAGTGGCCGATGCCCGCGTCGGCGGACCACGGCGGCATCTTGCGCGCCAGCACGGCGTTCTTCATCGCCTTCGCCCAGGGACGCGCGTCCGTGTAAGTGATCATCGAGAACGGCGCAGCTTCTCCAGGACGGTGGCAGCCCTGGCAGCGCTTCTGCAGGACGGGCTCGACATCTTTGTGAAATGTCGGCGTAGCGGCGGCCCACACTATAGCGCTCGCTAATAGGCCTGGAATAAACAGTACATACCGATTTCGCATGTCTCGTTCCTCGTTATAGGTTG
>CAMDKT010000678.1 GCA_945900935.1 Candidatus Sulfopaludibacter sp. SbA3
CACCTGTTCATCGAAGATTTTGTGGAGCATTGGGAATTTCCGGATCAGCGGGCTCGATTAGGACGAATGTTCGGGCACGGTAAGATGTGTACCGGGTTTTCGCCCAAGGACAAGAGGAATCCCACGCTCGCGGAACAAGTGCTGCAAGAGGTCATTACAGTTTTTTCTCAGCTCCAGAAGGATCGTGAAAGAGCCGACTACGATAGCGGATGGAGGCTGGTCGAAATGGACGTGAGAAACGCAATCCAGCTAGCGGAAGACGTGTTTGCGATGTGGCGCGGATTAAAAGACGAGAATATTGCCCGGCATCACCTGCTTTCGATGTTTGGCGCGAGGTCGGATTGAGCCACGTAAGGTCCCCAGTATCCCCAGCCGGCCACGGAAACTGAAAACAATCCTAAACCCCCCGTTTGTCGCCCCAAATATCCACCTGCACGCGCGGACTGTACCGGAACCCATGCTCCAAACACAACGGAACCAGCCACAATGCCCGCTCCCGCAGAACCTCTGGCGACCGCCCCTCCGGCATCAGCAACACATGCTCCGCCGGCGCCCCTAACTTACTAATCAACGACACTATCTCCCCTAAGTCAGCCGGATCGGAAACAACAAACTTCAACTGATAATCGTAATCAGTCAGTAACTGACCCAACACATCCAACCGCAGCCGCGTACGCTCATGCGCCGGCCCCCACTTAGGATCCGAAGCAGGCGTCGAGTTAGCCAGCTTCGGCGAAATACTCATCAAATCGCACGCCACCGGCGCGTACACCGTCCCCGCCGTCTCCACCGTAATATGCATCCCCCGCGCCCGTAACTCCGAAGTCAACAACACAACCTCCGGCGCTATGAGAGGTTCCCCGCCCGTCACCACCACATGCCGCGCCCCAAACGCCATCACCTCAGCCACCAGCGAATCCACGGTCCGCGCCACGCCCTCCGGCACCCATGAAGTATACGGCGTATCGCACCAGACACACCGCAAGTTACATCCGGAAGTCCGCACAAATACCGACGGCACTCCCACTAACTTCCCTTCCCCCTGCACCGAGTAAAATATTTCCGCTATCTTCACGGCCCGTCTCCTACCCCCGCCTCTTCAAACCCCTTCGCCCGCAACAAACAGGAGTCGCAAGCCCCGCACGGCCGGCCATTCGCTCCCGGGTCGTAGCAGCTATGGGTCAACCCGTAATCCACCCCAAGCGAAAGCCCTAACCGGATAATCTCCGCCTTCGACAAATGCAACAACGGCGTATGAACGCGTAAAAGAGTCGTCCCTTCCACCCCCGTCCTCGTCGCCAAATTTGCCATCGTTTCAAACGCCGCCACAAACTCCGGCCGGCAATCCGGATACCCCGAATAATCCACCGCGTTCACGCCCAAAAATATGTCCGAAGCCCCCAAGACCTCCGCCCAAGCCATCGCAAACGACAAAAATATCGTGTTCCGCGCCGGCACATAAGTAATCGGAATCCCCGTCCCCATCTCCGCCACCGACCGATGCTTTGGTACGTCAATCCCCGCCGTCAGCGCCGACCCTCCGAACATCCGCAAATCAATCCGCGCTACACGATGATCCACCGCCCCCAACGCCGCCGCCACCCGCGCCGCCGCCTCTAACTCATAAATATGCCGCTGCCCATAATCAAAGCTCAGCGCATAACTTGCAAACCCGTCCCGCCGCGCCACGCCCAGGCACGTCGCCGAGTCCAATCCGCCGCTCAATAAACAAACCGCCTTACGCATCTTCGTCAATCATCCGCGCCAAAAAAAAGCCCACCACCGGAAACGCCGAAACACACGCCATCGCCGTCCCTAATCCCACGCGGTCGGCCGCCCAACCGACTAACGGAATAAAAATCAGCCCCGCGCTCCCCCACGCGAATCCCATCATCAATGCCGACACCGTCCCCGCCTGCGACGGAACCAATTGTTGGCCCATCACCAGATTCACCGGAATCGTGAACAGCAGCAGCAGCCCCGCCAGCGCCAGCGAAATCAACGCCCAAACCCCGTCGGTCAAAAAGAACAGCGCCAGGAACGGCAAACATCCCGCCATCGAAATCAGGATCACCCGCCGGCCCCCAAACCGGTCCGCCAGATTCCCTCCCACGAACCCGCCCATCCCGCCAAACGCCAGATACAAAGTCAATCCCCGCGCCGCCGATTGCACCGAAAAACCACGCTCCCGATTCAAATACAACGGCAAAAACTGCGAGAACACCATTTGCACCGCGCTGC
The DNA here is from genome assembly GCA_945900935.1 of Candidatus Sulfopaludibacter sp. SbA3. Classification (GTDB taxonomy): domain Bacteria; phylum Acidobacteriota; class Terriglobia; order Bryobacterales; family Bryobacteraceae. The sequence continues at coordinate 2,242 of CAMDKT010000678.1, forward strand.
GAATGTAAACCAGCGAAAACAGAATCAACAACGGCTTCCGCTTCGCCCGCAACGCCGCCAGATCAAAATGATTGGAAGTCTCCCGCGCCACCGGTGCCAATCGAAACCACCGCGCCAGTAACACCGTCACCAGCACCCCCGGCACCGCCGCCACCCACGTCATCTCCAGCCCATAACGCCCCGCCAAATACGTGAAAAATGCCGGGCCGAACGCCATCCCAAAGGTCCCCGAACAGATGAAGACCGCCATCCACTTCGACTTGCTTTCCAGTATCCGCGCCGTCGCGTTCGCCGACGCCTGTGGATGAAACGACGCAATCCCCATGCCCCCCAATAACACCATTCCAATCAGCATCGGGTAACCCGTCGCCAACCCCAGCGACGAAATGAAAATCCCCGCCATCGCCGGCGCCAACACCGTAAAAAGCCGCGACCCCCACTTATCAGACAAAATTCCATAAACCGGCTGCAGCAGCGAGCTCGAAAAAACCAGCGCCCCCGCCAACAGCCCTGCCTGCGCTAAACTCAAGCCAAACCGTTCGACTAACATCGGTTGGAAAGAACTCAGTCCGCTGGAATACAAGTCAATGAAAAAATGCGCGAATGACAGTATTGCCAGCGCCCTATAACCAGCCCGCCTCGCCTCGCTTTTCACATCGGTAAGCGGTGCGGCGGCTGATAAACTGGCGGAAGTGGAACTCATTAGTGACCGGAGAAATTAGATTGCGGGAACGAAATTTCAGTATAGCGAAACCCTTTTCTCGAACCGGGGTTCTAACAGCAATGCGTACCAAGGTCGTCGTGTGCCTGTTCCTTCCGGTCCTGCTAATAGCGCAAGCCCCCACCGCCCCGGTTGTCAGCCCCCGAGGCGTCGTTAACGCCTTCACGCAGCAGCCCGCCCCCTCCACCGTCGCCCAGGGCGGCATCATCTGGATCAACGGCATCAACCTCGGCCCCGCCGCTGGCTGGAAAGCCGAGCCCGGCGCCGCCCTCCCCACCACTGCGCTTGACCCCGCCGTCGAAGTCCGCATCGGCCAGCGCGCCATCCCCATCTATTCCATCACCCCCTCCCGCATCGTCGCCCAGGTCCCCATCGACACGCCGCAAGGCGTTACCCAAATCGTCGTCCGCCGCGGCGAACAGCAAAGCGCTCCGGCCCGCTTTACCGTCACCCAGCCCAATCCGGCCATTTCCACC
>CAMDKT010000679.1 GCA_945900935.1 Candidatus Sulfopaludibacter sp. SbA3
CTGTTGCAGCAACACTTCGCCGCGGCCTCGACACGTTACGCACTGCGTGAGTCCGTCTTTTCCCTCGCCGCCCGTGCCGCTGCAATGGCCGCAACGGTCCAATCGCGGAACCTGTACTTCCGCGCTCATCCCGCGAATCGTATCTTCCAGCGTGATTTCCAGATCGTAGCGGACGTCGTCGCCGCGTTGCGTCCGCGCCCGCCCGCCGCGCCCGCCCCCGCCAAACAGGTCGCCAAAGCCAAACAGGTCGCCGAGGATATCGCCAAAGTCGCCAAATGTCTGCGGATCAAATCCCTGCGGCGCGCTTCCGGCCCCCTGCAATCCCTGATGCCCGAACCGGTCGTAAGCCCCGCGTTTCTGCACGTCCGTCAGAACGCTATAGGCCTCGGCGGCTTCCTTGAATTTTTCCTCGGACGCCGCGTTACCCGGGTTGCGATCCGGATGATGCTGCATCGCCATTTTGCGATAGGCTGCCTTAAGCGCCGCGTCGCCAGCATCCTTGGCCACGCCAAGAATCTCATAATAATCGCGTTTGGTCACCGTACTGCGACCCTCACTAACGCCGGCCGCAGCAGCTTGCTCTTAAAGTTATACCCCCGCTGGAACTCGCCCAGTACCGTCTGGTCTTCCGCTTCCTCCGTATTCACCATTTCAATTGCGTGGTGCAGATTTGGGTCAAACGCCGCGCCCTGTGTCTCCATCGCTTCCAATCCCAGCTTCCCCAGCGTCTCCAACGTCCGTTGATAGATCAATTCGATGCCGCGCGCATACTCTTTGTCGGTCGTTTCGACGCCTAATGCGCGCTCAAAGTCATCTAAGATCGGCAAAAAAGCCTTAACTGCGTCCATTGCGGCGTATTCTGCGTGTTCCATCCGCTCTTTTTCAGCCCGGCGACGCGAGTTTTCGTAGTCGGCTTGCCGCCGCAACAACAGCGACTGCAACTCGGCTTTCTCTACTGCTAGCGCGTCCCTTTCGGCGACGACGGGATCTTCTTGCTCCGGAACCTCGGGGGGATCGGCAAGTTGGCTTTCAGCCTCCCCGGAAAGGGAGACCTCATCTTGCGGTTGGTCCATAGTAACGCTCACACTCCTATTATACCGAATCCGGCGAAGAAAATCTGACAGCAGGGGACTCAAATATCCCGCTTATGCGGAAAGCGATTGGATCGCTTCGCCTACATGGTAAACCGTCGATAGCGCCTGCGCATAATTCATCCGCAAGGGGCCCAGAACTGCCACTCGCGTCGTGAGCCCCGATGGCAGACAGACGGTCAATCCGATCAGGGAAAGATCCTGCAAGCTGGGATGCAACTCGCCCAATCCGATTTGAACGCCGACTTCATTGCGCGACTGCTCCAGAAAACGCTCCAACAGGTCCAGCAGGCGCTGCTTCTCTTCCAGGGTCCGAAAAATCTCGCGCAGCCTTTCCCGGCTGAATTCCAGATCCGGGCTGACCAGATTGGATGTGCCTTCGAAATGAACTTCGGCGGTGAGCCCAAGATCGAGCAGGCCGTTCTGATAAAGAACCTGCAACTGGCAAAGCAGGGTGTCGTAGGCCGCGCGATCCTCAGCCAGGCGGCTGCGCAGATCGCGCCGGATCGTGGCCAGGCTCCAGCCGGAATAACTGATATTGACGAAGTTGCGAACCGCGTTCAATTCGTCCTGAGTTACCGCGGCATCCAGCGTTACCACGCGATTGCGAACAATCCGATCCCGCGTCTCGACCACCATCAGAACGCGCGTATCGGCCAACAGCAGAAACTCCACTTTGGCGAGCGTCTGCGTATCCGTCGGGATCGCCGCCGCAATTCCTACATTACGGGTCAGTTCAGTAAGAAGGTGGCTGGTTTTTTCCAGGCGCTCTGCAACCGAATCCGACCGGCTGATCTCCGAGCGAACCCGCTGCAATTCGCTGGCGGCCAGGCGGCGATGGGTAGGCAAGGATTCGACGTAGGCGCGGAAGGCCTTAATTGTGGGAACCCGCCCTGCGGAAGTATGCGGTTGCGAGAGATATCCTTCGTCGCAAAGATCGGCCATGACGTTGCGAATGGTCGCCGGGCTCAATTGACTCCCCCCGGCGCGGGCGAGCGTGCGCGACGCCACCGGCTCCCCGTTTTCGATGTAGGCTTCAACGATGGACTGCAGAATATTCTGCGTCCGGTAATCGAATTGTGAGCGTCCCGTCATGGATGTTTCAAAAATGAGCGACGAAGGCCTTTCGACAAATTGTAGGTCTACCGAGAGCAGACCGCAAGCTGATGTGCTTCTTTTCTCTCAATTTTTTGACAGAGCTTCCTCATTGCACGAGCGCCGCGGCTTCTTTTAGAAAGGCGTCAACGAAGGGCGCGCCGTTACGGAGGAGATTGTCCCTAGTCTGGAAATCATACGCAATGTCCGGACGGACACCGATATTCTCAACATAACGAGACGCCGGAAATCCGGGAACGGACTGCATTTTCGGGCGCACCATGAGCATCTGGGAGATCGACACGGCTCCTTCGGAGAAGAACCCGGCAGCCGCGTTCACGGTGTTTCCGCCGGCCCCAGCGGTGCGGGAGCCGAAGAGTTTGGCCACACCGGCATCTTGCAACACGGCGGCAAAGGCGTCAGCCGCGGATACCGTAAATTCGTCCGTCAGCAGCAAAATCGGTTTGTCGTAGGCGAGAACCGCCCCGGTCCGGTCACGCGCCGGCGTCATATCCAGGCTCGGGCCGCAAAACGGTATCGTCCCGGTGCGGCCGCGGTTTTCCGAATACGCCGTCTTAATATCCTTCAATAGCGAGCTGTAAAGCCGAACTTCCCATTCCTCGCCAAAATCCTGGGCGTCCTGAAGGTAGAACTCCCAATCCCGAATCAAATCCAGATTCGGTCGAATTTCCACGCCCACCGACTGGAACGGTTTATTGATCAATAGCGTCTGCAGCAACTCGCCATAGCAGGCAAATCCGCCCGGATTTTGCATGATATCGACAACCAGCACATCGGTGTTAGCCTTCATGAATCCGATTTCCTGCGCAAACTGGTTGTAAGCGGCCGCTACCAGGCCACTTGCGTTCGGCTCAAAGGTGCCGATGCGAATGAGCCCAATGCGCTTGCCGCCGGAACTCATCGTTCCGCTGTAGAAATAATCGGCGCGGAGGCGGCCCAGGCGCTGCACAAATCCCGTGGGCATCACGTAAAGCGGTTCGCGAACCCCATAGCCGCGAAGACTCTTCGTCATTCGGCGATCCACGAGGCTCTGCAAAGACAGCCAAGGCTTCCTGTACGCGGGAACGCCAACGTCCTCCGGCGACGCCTCGTCGGGCAGGGTTGCCGACCACTCATCCCCGCTCGTCGCGCGAATGGCGCCGCGGCCCAGCCGGAAATTTGGCAGCGGCCCCAATTTCAGCAGCGGCGTCCCGTATTTGTCCCAGGCAATTGTATAGCTCTTTTCGC
>CAMDKT010000680.1 GCA_945900935.1 Candidatus Sulfopaludibacter sp. SbA3
GCCTCGGCCTGGGAAGGCAACTTCGCGGCAGCCTCGGCAACAGCCCGCAGCCGTCCCATTTGCTCAGTGGTCAACAGCTTCTCACTGTCGCACCAGCCTTCGACGCCACCCGCCACCCGTACCCGCATGAAGCGCCGCCGTACCGAAAGCACTTCCAGTTGTTCACCGTGCTTGAGCGTCGCAACAACAGGCGACTTCAGACTCAAGTCCTTCCTGATGAGCAGCGTCACCGGCCCGGCATACGCCTTGCCGATCACAGGCGCGGGTTGGGGCCCGTCCGAACAGGACGTCATCGCCATTGCGGCGAAAAATATTGAAAACAGTACGAAAAAATAGCGCATGTGCCTAACTACCGGCCGCGCCAGAGCATTTATGATTCTACCTTATGCGGGCACATACACACGCAAAATTTCCAGATCCGCGCCATCAATCGCATAGGTCCCGCAGGCGGCCGGAATCAGCCAGCACTCGCCCTGTCGTAGGCGCCATTGGCTTCCCCCAGCCGTCAACACGCCGCTGCCCCGCGTCGCCACCAACAAGTGAAACCGCTCCGCGTCGGAGTGCCATTCCACCGGATCGTTCAGATCCATCCGTTCGGCGGCGAAATAGGGGCACGACGCCAGGAGTTCCCCTCCGCCGAATGGCACCGGGTTTGCCGGTCCAGGATGCGGACCCAGATCGGCCACCGCCAGCGAACTCTCCACATGCAATTCTCGCGGTCGGCCATAATCCCACAGCCGGTAGGTGACGTCGGAGTTCTGCTGGATCTCACAAATCACCAAGCCGGCGCCCACGGCGTGTACCGTCCCCGCCGGGATAAAATAGGTCTCGCCAGCCGCCGCCGGCCACCACTCCAACTCCTGCTCAACCGTCCCCTCATACACCGCCTGCCGCAACTGCTCCGGCCGCAACGTCCGCCGGAAGCCGGCCGCAATCGTCGCCTCTTCATCGGCGCGCAGCACGTACCACATCTCCGTCTTCCCCGGCGAGCCCTCGTTGGCTTCGCCGTATGCGTCATCCGGGTGAACCTGTACGCTGAGTTTTTCCTGGGTCAACAGGAACTTCACCAGAATCGGAAATCGCCCGCCGTAGGCCGGCTGGACAGCGGTACCGAGCAACGCCGCCCCATCCCGTTCCATCAACGCCCGCAGAGCCAAGCCCTCCGAGGTTTCATTGTCATCCGAGGTAAACCACACTTCGCCGATCTTGACAGTCGAGTCGGGGAACCACGGTGCCAACGCGCAAGTCCCCCAAACGCGCTCTACAAATCGCGGCTGCAAGCGGACCGGCTTCATGCCAATCCGGTAATGAATTTGTGCAACCGGTCCAGGCCCCGCTCCAGCTCATGCATCGACGTCGCATAACTGATCCGGATGTGCTTGTCCGTTCCGAACGCCTCGCCCGGCACCGCCGCCACATGCGCTTCGGCCAGCAGTTTCTCGCAGAACTGCATCGTATTATTGATGCCGCCCTTGCCGAACGCCACGCTGATATCGGGATACACATAAAACGCGCCCTGCGGCACTTGCAGCGTCACACCCGGAATCTGCCGAACGCGATCAATCACGAAGTCGCGGCGCTTGCGATACTCTTCCAGCATGACGCCCACGCCCTCCTGCGGTCCGCGCACCGCCTCCACCGCAGCCTTCTGCGCGATCGATGTCGGGTTCGACGTCGAATGGCTTTGCAGCTTCATCATCGCGTTCACCACCGCCACCGGAGCCAATGCGAAACCGATGCGCCAGCCGGTCATGGCATACGTCTTCGACAGCGACCCGGCAACGATCACCGAATCCTTGGCACCCGGCTGCGCGGCGATTGAAAATGGCTCGCTGTCATACAAGAATCGGCAGTAGCATTCATCGGTCAGCAGCCAGATTCCACGCGAGGAAGTCAGCTCGAAAATCTTGATGAACTCGTCATTCGGCAACACCGCGCCCGACGGATTGGAAGGTGAATTAACGATCACCATTTTCGTCTTCGGCGTGATCGCTTTCTCAATCATCTCCGCCGTCAAGCGGAAGCCGTTGGTCTCTTCGGTCTCCACAAATACGCACTTGCCGTAGGCGAAGTTCACCACATCCTTGTACGTCACCCAGTACGGAACCGGGATGATCACTTCGTCGCCCGGATTGATCACCGCCTGCATGGCGTTGAAAATCACATGCTTGCCGCCAACGCTGATCACCGTTTCCGCCGGCGTATAATTCGTCCCGTAGTCGGCCTTGTGCCGCTCGCAAATGGCGGCCTTCAACTCCTGCGTGCCGCCGGCCGGCGTGTACTTCGTGAAGTTGTTCTTGATGGCGTCATAAGCCGCCTGCTTGATATTGTCGGGAGTCGGAAAGTCCGGTTCCCCAGCGCCGAAATCGACGACGTCGATTCCTTCGCGCCGCATCTTGTCGGCGTCAGCGGCAACTTTCATCGTCGACGAAACGCTGATCGTCGACATTCTTTCGGCTATCGCGAGCTGGGCAACTTGCACAGTAGAACTCATCCTTTTATTACACCTTACTTTCGCTGAATCGCGCGGCCAATCGCCGCTCCACCGCCGCCGGAACCAGGCCGGAAACGTTCCCGCCAAGCCGGGCGACCTCTTTCACCAGCCGCGAACTCAGGAACGAGTTCCCTTCCCCGGCCAGCAAAAACATCGTCTCGATATCGGGCCGCAAACGCCGATTCATCAGCGCCATCTGCAACTCGTACTCGTAATCCGATATCGCGCGAATGCCCCGCAGAATGACGCTGGCCCCGCGCCGCGCGGCATATTCCGCCAGCAACCCATCGAACCCGTCGATCTCGACGTTGTCCATCCCCACGACAGCCTCGCGCAGCATCTCCATCCGCTCTTCCACGTTGAACAACGGATGCTTCGCTTCGTTATTCAAAACCGAAACCACGAGCTTTCCCACCAGACGCCGCCCGCGCTCGATAAGGTCAAGATGCCCGTTCGTCAGCGGATCGAATGATCCGGGGTAAATGGCGACGACGCTTTCAGTATGGAGGCTCACGCGGTAATTTTTTATTGTACCAACGCGAGCCCTTCGCTTAGCGGCGAATCACTCGCATCAAATCATATCCGCGAAAACGTCCATCAACTTCCGCAGCTCAGCCTTTTCCGATTCCTTGATATTCACCAGCGGCGGCCGCACCGGCCCCGCCGCGTGACCCAGTATCTCCATCGCCGATTTCATCATCGACACTTCATACCCCTTGCACCGGTCGCGCAACGCATATAGCGGATGAACGTACTTCTTCATCAAGTCCGCCAACCCCGCGTAATCGCCAGCCAGCCCCTTCTCGGCGATCAACAAGGACAGCTTCGGCGCAATGTTTGAAATGCTTGAAGTATACGCTTGGCAGCCGACCGCGAAATACCCGGGCGCGCAGTCGTCACCGATCCCGCCCACCCATGCAATCCGGTCGCCCACTTCG
>CAMDKT010000681.1 GCA_945900935.1 Candidatus Sulfopaludibacter sp. SbA3
CTTCTTTGCCTTCTCCGCTATCAACTGCCCCACCGTCAGCGCATTATCTTTAATGAACGGCTGTTCCAGCAAACAGCACTCTTCAAAAAACTTCGACATCCGGCCCTCAATCATCTTGTCGATGATCGCCTCCGGCTCGCCTTCCTGCCGCGCCCTGTCCCGCTGAATCTCGCGTTCTTTTTCCAGCACCGCAGGCGTCACTTCATCGCGCCCCGCAAACTGCGGATCCGCCGCCGCCACCTGCATCGCCACATCGCGCAACAGCTCTTGTATCTCTTCGTTCGATGCCGTCGCCGCCGATGCGCCACTCACTTCCAGCAGCACGCCCAACTGCGAGCCCGCATGAATATACGCACCCAGCAATCCGCCTTCGATCTTCTCAAACCGCGCCACCTGCATGTTCTCGCCGATCTTGCCGATCTGCCCGGCAATAATCTGGCTTACCGTCTGCGTCGCGTCCGCCCGGTACGGCTGCTCCAAGAACTGTTCCCGCGTCGTCCCATTCGGCGACTCCAAAACCTGCGTCGTCAACTCCTGCACCATCGTCTGGAAATCGTCCGTCCGCGCCACAAAGTCCGATTCGCAGTTGAATTCCAATAAAGCGCCCGAACTCCGGTCCGCGCTCAGCGCCACCGTCACCGTGCCCTGCTTAGCCGACCGCGTCGCCTTCTTCGCCGCCGACGCAATGCCGCGCTTGCGCAGCACGTCAATCGAGTCAGGAATGCTGCCATTGGCTTCTTCCAAAGCCTTCTTGCACTCCATCATGCCTGCGCCGGTGCGTTCGCGCAGTTCTTTCACCATCGCCGCGGTGATGTTCGCCATAGAGCCTCACTTATAAAGGATTTAGGGCGCCCCGCAAGGCGCCCTACAAAAAAAGGACTAATCGTCCGCCAAATTGGCTTTATACTTCGCCGGTACCCCAGCCAGTTCATCGTCGCCAATCTCGGATGTCGTTTCCGACATCAACTGCGCGCTAAACTGCGGGTCCAGATACTGCTCGGCATCGCTCAGGTCCACGGTGTCATCACCGTCGGAAACCATCGTCCCCAGCTCGCTTTCGGTCACCTGCTGGCGTCCTTCTATGCAAGCCTCGGAAATTTTGTTCGTGAACAGCCGAATCGCGCGAAGCGCGTCGTCATTGCCAGGAATTACATAATCCACTTGGTCCGGATCGCAATTGGTATCGACAACGGCCACAACCGGTATTCCCAGCCGCCGCGCCTCCGCCACCGCAATCTCTTCTTTGTTCGAATCCACCACGAACAATACATCCGGCAATCGGCCCATATCCCGAATCCCCGAAAGGTTCGCCGACAGGTGCTTGCGTTCCCGCTCCAACTGTCCGGTTTCCTTCTTCGTCCGCCCGCCGTAGTTGCCCGTCTCGTGCATGTCTTCGAGCATCTTCAAACGCTCAATCGAGCGCTTCACAGTCGAATAATTCGTTAGCAATCCGCCCAGCCAGCGATGGTTGATGTAGAACATCTGGCACCGCGTCGCTTCTTCAGCGATCGCTTCCTGCGCCTGCCGCTTGGTCCCCACAAAGAGCACGGTTTTGCCCTGTGAGGCCATCTCGGCCACGTAAGCCATAGCTTCCTTGAACAGTTTCAAGGTCTTCTGCAGATCGACAATGTAGATCCCGTTTCGTTCGCCAAAGATGTATTCTTTCATCTTTGGATTCCAGCGCTTGGTCTGGTGCCCGAAGTGAACGCCGGCTTCGAGCAATTCCTTCATGGAAATTGCAGGCAATTTGCCTCCTAGGTGTTTGGGACTTCACGCACGAGACCGGCAGGACCATCCAAACGAGATTTGTCCTGCCGGCAATGATGTGCGATAGATCCGGATTGATAAAACCGATTCCCGCCCCGAGCGCCAAATTTAGCGCTTGGAGAACTGGAACCGTTTACGGGCACCCTTCTGCCCATATTTCTTGCGTTCATGCTCGCGGGGATCGCGTGTCAGGTAGCCCATGCTTTTCAGCTTCCCGCGGAGTTCGAGATTGAAATTGCACAAGGCGCGAGCGATGCCCAATCGGACCGCCCCAGCCTGACCTGTGATGCCGCCGCCGTTAGCCAGAACCAATACATCGAATTTTTCCGACGTCTCGGTGGCCTGCAATGCCTGGCGGCAAAGCAGACGCGCGCTTTCATTCGTGAAATACTTTTCGTAGGGTTTACCGTTGATGACGATAGCGCCCGAACCGTTCCGCAGAAACACGCGGGCGATGCCCCGCTTCCGGCGTCCGGTTCCTAACCATTGAATCAATGCAGCCACTTATCTACTGTCCTCTCTGGAACTCTTACAGCGACAATGCCTGGGGCATTTGTGCCTGATGGGGGTGTTGCGGGCCGGCGTAGACGTTCAGTTTCCGGTACATCTGCTTGCCCAGTTTCGATTTCGGCAACATGCCCGACACGGCTTCTTCCAGAATCTTGAACGGGCGCGTTTGCCGCATCCGTTTCGCGGCCACTTCGCGCAACCCGCCAGGGTAACCGGAGTGGTAGCGGTAGAGCTTCTGGTCTTCTTTTTTGCCGGTCAGTCTGACCTTATCGGCGTTGATGATGATAACGTGGTCGCCCATATCGATGTACGGGGTATACGTGGTCTTATGCTTGCCCATCAAAAGACGGGCAGCCTCAGTCGCGACGCGGCCGACAATCAACTCGCCGGCGTCAATCACAAACCAATTTCGCGGGATATTTTTCCCCGAAGGAACAAAGGTACTCATGAACAGACGATCTCCCTGCAATCGTAACAAGACTCTCATGGTAGCAGAAAAGGCGGGGGTCGTCAAAAAGGGCTGCGGCTACAGGCAGCGAATATCCCCGTAATCCGCCAACCGCGCGTCCGCGGTCAAAAGCGAAGCCTTTCATTCGATTGCCGTCGCCGCGATGAATCGGTCGGCAGGGTGCTGATGTGCGACCGTCAATGAACGTGATCTTAACGGGATCGCGAACGAAATACCGGCATCCCGCACAGGAATCGCCTTCAGCGCTTTCCTGATCCAAGCACCGGGGCCTCGTCCACGGGGAGGCGATTCTTCTCGATGAGTAAGTGCGTCTCCAAAATACGGATCGGGCTGAGAAAAAGCTCGGTGTTTTCGTCTTCGATGCTATTCCGGTGCGTCTGGCTCAGGCGATCATCGGCGAGCGGAGCGCATCCCATTCGACTCCGTCAACCGGCTGCATCAAATCGCTAACCGGTCCTCGAAGGGTCGACCGCATCGCCCCAAACCCGCTCTTCCGGCTGCGGACCGGCGCCGGATGAACAATCGCGAGCGGTTCCCCATTTTTCAGAATCTCGATGGGCTCACCCGTTTGGCGAATTCTTTCCAGAAGCCGTAGGCAGACGGCTTTGCATTCGGAAACATTGATCTGTTCCATCATCCTAAATCCGGCAGTTCGCCCCGCCGGTCCAGGCAAACC
>CAMDKT010000682.1 GCA_945900935.1 Candidatus Sulfopaludibacter sp. SbA3
CGGCGTCCATTCAGCGTGAACTCGTCGTCTTTTGGCGCTCCAAAGCGACCATTTACGCCGCCTAAAGCCTGAAAACGGGTCAAAATACGACCCGAAACGAGCAGGCTCCGGCCAGCGACAAGGCCGGTTTGGTGCTGAAAGATCGCGCCGTCCCGGAAAAGTTGCTGTATCCCAGCAGAGGCGGCGAAGGTGGCAAAGACCGATGCCGATGCGACGGGCGGGCCGATCGCGCCGGTCTCATAATTCAGCAAAGCCCACCGGATTAGAACGCCGCCGGAAACAACCTGCACCGGAGTGCCGGCCAAAGCGCCGTTTTCAAACAACTGACGCCCGGTGGCGGTGGGATCGCCAGCCGGGTAGCCGAGCGGACCGGCCCCGCCGCCGGCTTGCTCGAACACAGTAAGAATCGGACCCATTAGAATCCATGCCTGAGGCGAGCGATCGGGCAGCGCGAGCACGACCCGCAAGCCGGCGGCGGTGGAAAGTTCCTGCTGGTAGCCGCTGGCCACGCGGCGAACCGGGCTCGGCGTGGGGAGCTGAACGCTCAGCCGGTTGCGCGCGACCGCGTCGGAAAACGTCTGGGCCGTGGCCGCGGACGGCGCGCCTTCGCCTATCTGGCAGCACGGTGCCTGGACGGAAACCGCGATCGCCGCGCTAATCTTGCCCTCGCTCACGGCGGTGATGGTGGCCACGCCGCCGCCGATGGCTTTCAAGGTTGCCGAGCGGCCCGCCGATTGGATGCTAACGACGCGCCCATTCGTCGTTACCCACGACACACCGCGATCCAGCAGCGATTCCCCGGTAGCCGCGCGCGGAATCGCCTCCAAACTGAACGTCTCATTCAACTTCAGCCGGAGCGTGGTGACAGAGGTCGATAGATTGACGTTGGTAACAGGCAGACGCAGCGTGCCGCCCTGGCCCGGTTCGTATTCAATCGCGCCGCCCTCGAAGGACTGCCGCCGCTTCGTTCCAACGAGCTGCTCCGGACCCGTAGGCAGACCGAGAAATCCGGCGGGCCCGCCGTTGGAGGCGTAAAGGGAATAGACCGGATTCCGAACGCTCACCAACCGGCCGTTGAGAGTCCCGGAGGTGATATTCAAGATGATGCCGTTCACAAACGACTGCGTGGTGGCAACGTATCCCGCCGGCGAGGTCACGGCGGTTTCCGCCGAAGTAGCGGGTCCATAAGTGGCGATACCGCCGTTGCTCAGCCATTCCGTGTAATAGGGATCCTTGGTTGTAAAGGCGGATGAACCGTTGGCGAGCGCCGTGGCATAGGCGAAAAGAGCGAACTTCTTGTCGAAGGCCTGCCAGTAACAACTGCCGGTCGCGGCGTTCGGACAGGTGGCAGTATCCATCGTTGGAAATCCGGCGGCACCAACACCGACCGTGCTGTAATGCGCATACAGCAGCGCCTGGATCTGAAATACGCTCGACGTACCTTCCACGCTGGCCGTCGAAGTCGTGGGCTTAACCAGCGCCAGACGGACGCCGGACGTTTTCGCGGCATCGTTGAATTCCTGAATGAGCCCGGTTGATCCAAAGGAGCGGACGATACCAACAGGGGGCGTGGAGACAAGATTCGCGAAGTTGTTCCGGAAATACGCATTCACGAACTGCTGCGAAATCACGGGGTCCAGCGAGCTGCTGCCGGTACCGACGTCAATGGGTGTTTGCGCCGGCAGGCAAAGCGCTGCCGAGAGGAAAACTAAGAGGCGGGCCTTCATCATTCGAGTCAACTCGAATTCTAACCCAGCCAGCCCCTTCAAGTTTCGCAACGCCCGCCTATTCGCGGATATACTTGCGTAACCGGCGCAGACGGCCTTTGAGTTCGTCGCTCGCTTCGGAGATTTCATTCGTGTCGTAGATGACGCGGGGCGTCATGAAAACGACGAGTTCCGTGCGTTCCTTCCCGTAGGACCGGCTGCCGAAGGCGGCACCGATAACCGGAAGGCGGTGGAGGAAGGGAAAGCCGGAGGAGGAGTAGGTGTTGCTTTCGTTGATGATGCCGCCGACGGCAATCGTGTCGCCATCTTCGACTGTCACTTGGGTATTGATCGACCGGCGGGAGAACGACGGCGATTGAATAGAGCCGGAGGATGCGGCCTGCGGCGCGCTCACTTCCTGGTTAATAATCAGCGTCACGATTCCGCTGGGATTGATCCGCGCCGTTACGGAGAGAGTCACACCCGTCTGGCGATTGGTGATCGTGTTGGCGAACAGGGAACTGCCGCTGGACTGGACGCCGGTGACTGCCTGGGAAGCGAGCGTAGGAACTTCCGTACCGACATTGATCGTAGCTGCGATGGAATCTGTCGCGATGATGGATGGTGCCGCGATCACGCGGGAACGGGATTCCACGTCCTGTGTGGACATGAACGCCAGCAGTTCCCGGCTTTGACCGACCAACGCGCCCGCGGTGAGGCCCACGGCACCGCCCGCGAGGAAGCCATTCAGCGCGCGCGTGGCCAGCTTCGGCGCGCCTTCGACGGGCGCGTTCTTGTTCTGAATGAACGCCGCGATGCCGTTGGCGAAAGCGCCTGTGAGGGAGACTTCGTAGATTTTCGCGTCAATCAACACCTGGCGCGGCGCGATGTCGAGTTGACGCAGGATCTTGTGGATGCCCTCGTATTCCGACGGCGTTCCCTGGATGATCAACGAATTATCCATGGCGTTGGGAACGACCCGGGGAATGCGTCCGCCGGCACCGCCCATTTGCGCGCCGAGATAAGTGCCGGTCGAGTCCATGCCGCCCATTTGCGAGATATTGGCGACTTGGCCTGCGCCGGATAGGCCCGCGCCGGGGTTGTATTGAGCAGTCACCCCCTGGCCCATGCCCATGGCGCCCATGGCATTCGGCATTCCCATCCCTGCACCGTATCCGCCGCCGCCTTGCATGCCCATGCCTCCGGCCATGCCGCTCATGCCCATTCCCATTCCCATCCCCATGCCGCCCATCCCCATGCCATAGCCGCCGTAAAGCATCATGATGGACCCCGCCAGCAAGTCCGCGCGCCCGTATTTCACGCGGTAAACGTAGTTATCGATGGCCCCTGAAGTAATCTTCACCGGTGTGTCGAGCTTCTTAATCCATTTCTCCACTTCCGCAAAGGCGGAAGGATTCGCGGCGACCGCGATGATGGTGTTGATCCGGTCAACGGGAATAAATTTGATGGGCGACTGTTTCTCGTTGAGCGAGATGCCCTTAAAAATCGTGTCGATTTCCTTAGTGAGTTCGGAGGGCCTGGCGTGTTCGGTTTCAAAGAGTTTGACGCGGCCGCCGGCGAAGGAATCATTGTCGAACAGCGAGATCAGCTCCATCGTGCGGCGCATGGAGCGGGAGGAATCCAGGATGAGCAGCAGATTGGCCGGAGGGTAAGCCCACACCTTTGAGTTCTCGCCCATGAAGGGATCCAGGA
>CAMDKT010000683.1 GCA_945900935.1 Candidatus Sulfopaludibacter sp. SbA3
CCAAAAACCTATTTTCTCGCGTTGCCCTAGCGAGTGGTGGCTGGTCAGCAGACGGTTCCTTTGATCGTCTGTGAGTTGGTGGGGCGTTGACATCCCGCCAGGATATCCACCATCGGCCGACTCCAATCAATCGCTCTCAGGTCACGTAAAGCCTTAGCGTGGTATTTTTGCCAGGAGGTCCAGTCTGGACTGTACTGACCCCCGGCTTCCTGGCGCTCTCCTTCCTGTGGCCACGATGCTGGAGGAACTCGGCTTCCTCGATCTCGTCGCGGAGGCGTTAAGGGTAACACGGCCTTCTTGCCAACCTGTCCTGTCTGGCCCCATTGGCCAAGTACCCGAGACAGTCAATGTCAGGGAGAGCGCTACGCCGATTCTGCAGGCGGACCGCGCCGAAGTTCGCGGCGAATTGAACAGAGCCCCCTTGAAAACGCCCCCATTCCCATGGGCCGCAAGGCTCTCTACCGCGAGCCGTGCGTCGACTCGCGCCACATGCAGATATTTCCTAAGACTCTTGGACGCTACGGGGAAGCGGGCAGATTCCCGACTTCCCAGAAAACATCGTGGAACCGCGCCGGTTCCGAAGAGGTCTTACCGCTCCAGGTCGGCCGCATCGCGTGAAGCCCCACCTGAAGCTTGGTCCCCAGTTCCGCCAGGCGTACCTCGGCGGGGAGTTCTTCAAAATGCCTGTCATCCCGGCTGAAGCCCGCCTTGAGCACCCCCTGCCGCGCCCGTAACCTCAGCGTAATCGGCGGCCATCCAGCATAATCGGGCGCGTTCACCTGCTTGCGGCTTACGTGCTCGGCTAGAATGGATCCGCCGTTGGCGTTCCAGCGGGCAACCCGGAACTCGCCGGCGCTGCCTTTCACCGTCAGTCCGGCCAGATCTCCGGCTAGCGGTAGAAAATCGACCGTGCTCACCATCGTCCAATCGGCGGCTGCCGCCGGGGTCAGGAAATCCCAATTGCACCCCCGGGGAATCGCCTCAAAGTGGAATTGGAGCGCCCCGTTCCCAATGCTCACGGGCGCGGGCGCACCGCAGCTCGTCTCACTGCGCCAACTTTCGAACGATGACAGGTCAATGCTGCCCGGCGCTCGACCTTGAAAAGAGAGCCCCACGCCGATGTTCTCGAAGATGGCCTCCGCAGGTGGCGCGTCGGACCGGCCGTTATGACCATAGACGCCAAGTCGCGCTTGCCGGAATTCCGGGGGAATTCGAACCGATTCCCCGATCTGCTGCCATGTCGAGCGGTCCGGGCTGACGAACGCGCTGAAATCGCTGTGCGCGCGCCGGAGCAGAAGCCATGTAGGATTTCCCGTCTGGCCCTGCGGGTCGTAAAAAAACTGCGGCGGCGCCAACGTCACCTGATCGCCGCCCCAGGCGAGTTCCCATTCGGTCCGGAGGTTGAACCGGCGTCCGAACTTCACATAGTGACGTGGGCCGTCGTAGACTACGATGCCCGCGATCTGCGTGTTGCGATCCGGGCGAAAGGTCATGCGGGCACGCAGGTCAGCCACTGCGGCGAATGCTCCGCCCAGCCGGACCGAGCCTCCGGATAGGTCCATTGGCGTCCCGGCGATACCGCCCTGCCGCGTTTGAATTACAATTCGACCCGGCGGCTCGGAGACACGCCGCGGCTGTGCAAGAAGAAGAACTACCGCAGTGACAACCACGCAGGCAGCGACGGTATAGATCCACTTTGCCTTGGCGGCCGGTTCTTCCGGCGGCGGTCGGACCACCGTTTCCGCCTCGGCCTCGAAAGGCTCGGCGATGAGTGCGGCTTCCCGCGCGCGAAACTTCGGCAAGTAGGATCGCAAAGGCAGTGAGATGATCACCGGATCCTGTCCTCCGCTTCCGGCATAGTATCGCTCCAGACGCTGGCGGCACAGCGTTGCAAGCTTGCGGACTGACGAACTGTCGATCGGATTGAAGGCCTCACCGCGATGCAAAACAGAGGCAGCAATTTCGGACTGCTCCAACTCCTGCCGTCCGTCCAGAGCGGCGTTGCAGACGAAACTGAAGAATTGGCGCGCCTGGCGCGAGCCCTCAAACTCGGAGCTGTCCAGAACTTTTGCCAGTTGATTGCGGAACAGATCTCTTTGGGGCTCGGTCGGCATAGATGGCAGCACTTTTTCTGATAAAGCGTACCACAGGTGGGCTCAAACCAGCAGACCGGGCGCCGGAACCCCTTTCCCATCCTTGGTCGCATAGAAGGGCCTGCCTTCCGTCACATAGTGCGTGTCCGGAGGAATACCAAGAGCGCGATAGATGGTCGCCTGCGCGTCGACTACCGAGACAGGTTTCTCCACCACCGTCATCGGGTGGCGATCCGCCGTACGCCCGTAAACCAGCCCTTGCCGGAAGCCTCCGCCGAAGAACAGCATCGCATTGGAACTGCTGAAATGGCCGTGGAATCCATACATGCTTTCGGTGTCGATGATGAGATCCTCACCGCTATGGCTCTCGGCGAAACCGTCGGCTTCGCGTCCGGCGGTGCGGCCGGAGGCGATGGTGCGCCCGAACTCGGTGGCGATCACAACCAGCGTGCGCTTCAACAGCCCGCGCTCATCGAGATCGCGTATGAGTTGCGAGATCGGCTGATCGATTTGCCGTTTCATCTCGACCATCCGGTCCCGGCCATGCTCGTGCATATCGAAGCCCTTAAACGGGCCGTACTGGTATTCCACCTGGATGAAGCGCGCGCCCCGTTCCACCAGACGCCGCGCCAGCAACAAGCCATGGCCGAAGCGATGGCCATAGTAATAAGTCTTGTCGCGAACCTGCTCGGGACCGATCGCCGGCTGGTATGCACGCAGTGTTTCCGGCCGCTCCTGCGTGCGGTAGTCGAACGCAGCCTTCACCGGCGAATCCATCATCGCGCGAGCCTCTTCCATATTGCGAAGCCACAGTGCCGCTTGCCATGAATCCTTTACGCCCGTTTGCAGCGCGCTTGCACTCAGCAGTATCCGCTGGCGCAATTCCAGCCGCTCGCGGCCCATTCCCGCCGCCGCTGCAAGCGTCGCAAGACCGCTGCCCGGGTCGGGGATCATAAACGGCGCATGCTCCGGGCCGTAGAATCCCGGGCCGATATACTCACTGATGAATTGCTTCTCTTCGTCGGATGTGTCGATGTCGCGGCCGATGTAGATGTAGGCCGGGATGTTGCGATCGCGCTTGCCCAGAGTGCGCCCCACCACAGCGCCGATACCAGGCGCTTTCACTCCGGCTGGGAACAGATAGCCGGTGTTCATGTAGTGCTGCGCCTTGAGATGAACAGCTCCGAACCTGGTCTCGCTGGTGAGTGACCGCAAGATACAACCGCGATCCATGACTTTGGCAATGTTCTCCAGCCCCGCGCCGATCCGGACGCCGTCCGCCGCGGTGGGGA
>CAMDKT010000684.1 GCA_945900935.1 Candidatus Sulfopaludibacter sp. SbA3
CATGTTCCACCGTCAAAATTGTGTTCCCCAAATCCCGCAGTTCATGCAGGATTTTGATCAGCCGTTCCGTATCGCGGCTATGTAGCCCGATCGATGGCTCGTCCAGCACATAACAAGCCCCGACGAGCCGGGAGCCCAAACAAGTCGCTAACTGAATCCGCTGCGCTTCCCCTCCCGATAACGTCGCCGACATTCGGTCCAGCGTCAAATACTGTAACCCCACGTCATTCAAGAACTGTAATCGCTGCCGAATCTCGACTAACACCTTTCCCGCAATCGCCTGCTGCTCCGCCGCCAATGACAAATTCAAAAAGAACGAGTAAGCTTCGGCGATATTCATCTTCACCAGTTCGGACATCGTCAGCCCGCCCACGCGAACATTTAGAGCCTCCTTCCGCAGCCGCGAGCCCTGGCAATCCATGCACTCCGCCTGCCCCCGGTACCGGCTCAAAAACACCCGCACCTGTACTTTGTACTTCTTCTCCTCCAGCGTGGGGAAAAACACATTGCGCAGGTAATTCAGAAGTAACTCCCGCTCCGCCCGCGCCAATTCAGAAACCGGCACACCGCACCGAACATTCTTCCCGTGCAGCTTCACGAACCTCTCCTGCCACACATGATACGCCGGCGTCGTCCACGGCTTCACCGCTCCCGTTTCAATCGAAAGCGAAGCGTCCGGAATCACCAAATCGATGTCGTAATCGATGACATTCCCAAACCCCTGGCATCGCGGGCACGCCCCCACCGGATTGTTGAAGCTGAACAATTGCGGTTCCGGCGTCTGGTACTCAATGTTGCATTTCTTGCACGCGAACTTCTCGTTGAATTTTCTTACCGGCGGATCCGGCACGCCCGCCTGCTCAAACAACACCTCTCCCGCCTGGCGGTAACACGTCTCTACCGTATCCGCTAACCGCGACCGCAACTCGGCCGACGGCGTGATCGCCACGCGGTCCGCCATCACGTACACCGCCTTCGAAAAGTCGATGTCCAACAGCGATTCCGGCGTCGAAAACTCAAACACTTTCCCGCCCTGATACAGCCGGTTAAACCCCTTCCGCCGCAACTCGAACAAGTGGTCCCGCAACTGCCCCGCGTCGGTATTGGACGTATGCACCGGAAACAGCGCATACCACCGCGACCCCGCCGCCTCCCCCGCCATCGCCTCCGCCACCACTTCAACCGTATCCTTCCGAACCGCCTCCCCGCACGAAGAACAGTACGTCGTTCCCGCCCGCGCAAACAGCAGCCGAAGAAAATCGTATGTCTCCGTCGCCGTCGCCACCGTCGACCGCGGATTCCGCGTCGTGTTTTTCTGCCGGATCGCAATCGGCGGCGCCAGCCCTAGAATCTCATCCACGTCCGGCTTCTCCATCCGGTCCAAAAACTGCCGCGCATACGCCGACAGCGATTCCACATACCGCCGCTGCCCCTCCGCGTACACGGTGTCGAACACCAGGGACGATTTCCCCGATCCCGACACCCCCGTCACCACCGTTAACTGATTGTGCGGCAGCGCCAGCGTAACGTTTTTCAGGTTGTGCATCCGCGCGCCGCGAATGAAAATGGAGTCTTCCAATGTTTGCGTCCTTTCCAATTATATGAAGGAGTTCACTCCCGCCCGCCTCCGTACTTTCCGCCACCGCCTCGGTGCCTGGTACCTCGCCAACCACCGCGACCTCCCCTGGCGCCGCACCACCGACCCCTATCGCATCTGGATCTCCGAGATCATGCTCCAGCAAACCCGCGTCGCCGCCGTCATTCCCTACTACGAGCGCTTCCTGACACGTTTCCCCGATCCCGCCGCTCTAGCCGCCGCCGCCGATGACGATCTGCTCACCGCCTGGACCGGCCTCGGCTATTACTCCCGCGCCCGCAACCTCCGCGCCGCCGCCCGCCTAATCGTCGCCGCCGGCAAATTTCCCGAACAATACGAAGCGATCCTGGAACTTCCCGGCGTAGGCCCCTATACCGCCGCAGCCGTCTCCAGTATCTGTTTTGGAACACCCCGTGCCGTTTTGGACGGCAATGTCATCCGAGTCGTCGCCCGTCTGACTCAGGATTCTGGAGACATTCAGTCACTGCGGACGAAAGAACGATTGCAGCAAGTGGCGCAAATGCTCCTCGATCCCGCCAATCCGGCCGCGCACAACCAGGCCGTTATGGAATTAGGCGCCACTATTTGCATTCCCCGGGCGCCAAAATGTGAATTATGCCCGGTAAGCGAGCTATGCGCCGCGCGTTCCAGCGGTTTGGAACGTGAATTGCCTATAAAATTGCGCAGGGACGAAATCCGCCGGGAACGGCGGACGCTTCTGGTGGCCATACGGAACGGGAAAATTCTCCTCTGGCAGCGCGCGAAGGATGCCGCAATGCTGGGTGGATTTTGGGAACTTCCCGAACCGCATCAACTGCCAGAAGCGAGCTCTGCTAAGCTACTCAGTGAGTTCTCGCACGCTATCACCAATCACATCTATGACTTCCGTGTGGTTCGTATACGTGTAGGCCAAGTGGCGTTCCCCCTCCAGTGGACGCCTCTAGGACAACTTCCGGCCCTTCCCCTAAGCACGGTTACGAGAAAGGCGCTACTCGGCGCCCAGATCTTCCCCTGATACACCACCTGGATGTGTACATTAGGAAAATCCGATAAGTTGTTAACTCTTGATTCGGAAATAATTACATTCACGGGGTATAAAGTATGCTGAATTCAATTCGTGTTAGTTCTTGCATGACAAAACTACCATTTTTCAAAAGCAGGGGACGCGCAATCACCATCATGGTGGCATTGCCGACGCTCGTTTGGGCGTTTAGCTCCGGGCCTGACCCGCGTTCAGACGGCGGCCCCGGCGGCTCCTCGGCTGCCTGCGCCCAGTCCGGCTGCCACGTTGGCACTGCCGTCAACGGGGGAGGGGGCAAAGTGGAACTCCAGTTCCCGGATGGGTTGACTTACACTCCCGGCCTGAAACAAAGAATCAAAGTCGTTATTACCGACGCGACAGCCCGCAGCTATGGATTTCAGGCTTCGGCCCGCTTGGCCAGCAATGAAGCGAACGCGCAGGCCGGACGATTCGACGTCGTCGGAACGGGTCAACTTATTTTATGTGAGGATAGCCGGGAACGCTCCCCCGCTGGGAACTGCGCCGCCGCCAAGCCGATCGAGTTCATCGAACATAGCAGCGCCAGTACCGTCAACAGCTTCGATATCGATTGGACTCCGCCCGCCGCCGCCGCCGGTAACGTCCGTTTCTACGTCGCCGGAAACGCGGCCAACGCTAACCGCTCATTCACAGGCGACAAAATCTACACCGCGAATTTCACGCTGACGCCCAAAGCGACCGGCGGTAATCCCCCGGTTATCACATCCACCAACGGGGTAAGAAATGG
>CAMDKT010000685.1 GCA_945900935.1 Candidatus Sulfopaludibacter sp. SbA3
CGCTTTATCCACTGGCTCGGAAATGGTCGAGGACGAGGATGGCGACCTTTCCGATCTCAGTGATCGCCTCTCCGAACTCCATCTGGATGCCGCCGAGCAAGCCAACACCGACCCGGTGGCCCTCGCCTCCCGCCTCTTCGACCTTGAAATCGATCACAACCTCGATGCCTTCTTCCGAACGCCTCAAACCTACGCCGAAGTCCTTGGCCCCGCCGGCCTCGCCGCGTTCAAGCTCCTCGCCGCCAATCCCGTCTACATAGACCACCCCCGGATAAATGGAATCCGCGAATCGGTCGCCCGCGCCTCCGGTGACATCGGCGGCTTGGTCGCCATGATGAGCCAGGATCTCTCCAGCGCTTACCGCTACATAAATATCGTCAGCGTCTGCAAGGAAGCCGGCAGCCACGACGAGCTCCTCCTCTGGGCCGAAAAAGGCCTCAACGCCTTCCCCAAAGATTTCTCTCTCCGCGAAGCCGCCGCCAACGAGTACCATCGCCGCAAGGACCACGAAAAGGCGATGAAACTCGTCTGGGCGAGCTATACCGACTCACCCGCACTCGATCAATACAAAAACCTCCAACAACACGCCAAACAAGCCAACGACTGGCCCGAATGGCGCGACAACGCCATCGGCCTGGTCCGCCAGCGCATCGCAGCGGCCAAGGGAAAATCGGATCACTCCACGCTTGTCGAGATCTTCTTCAATGACGGCGACAAGGAAGAAGCCTGGCGAGAGGCACAGAAAGGCGGCTGCGCCAGCCACCACTGGCTGAACCTCGCCGAAGCCCGCGAGAAGGATCACCCCGGCGACGCCGCCCCTATCTATCTTCGCCAGGTCGAAGAAGAGGTCAGCCGAACCACCAACGGCGACTACAACAACCCGGTGGCGCTCCTCATCCGCACCGCCGGAGTCATGAATCGAATCGGCGCCTCCGCCGAATTTGCCCGCCAGCTCGCCGCCCTGCGCGTCAAATACAAGATCAAACGCAACTTCATCAAGCTCCTTGACAAGCGAAGCAAGCAGCTAACTCAACCCTGAGTCACCGCCGCCCCGGCAGCGTCGCCAGGAATCGATGGCCGTCGGCGCGGGCTTCAATCGGGCCTTTTACTTCGAACAACGGGACCGGCCCGCCAACTCGCACCAAAGAATTGGCGACTCCACCCGTTTGAGATCTGCCACTTGCCGCCGCGCGACTCCCCCCAACCCGTCGGTTTCGGGGACTTGTACAAAGTCTCCGGCTGGCCCAGCCCCGCCACGCTTTTTACCATGACACAAGTCTTTATCCTGCAAGGCTCTACGCGCAAGCAGCCCCTCCGGGAGGCGTCTTGCAAACAACATCCCTCTGGTTTGCCGGCCGTACCAGCTTGATACTCCAGACATGACCGAAAACCTGGAGCAACTCAAACGGCGTTTCCCATTGCTGGATTACCTGCGGCGGAGCAACTGGACGGCTCACCGCGCGGGATCTCTCGCGGAGTTTGCGGGCCTGTGTCCCTTACATCGCGAGACCCGGCCTTCGTTTTACGGGAATGCCCACAAGAATCTGTTCTACTGCCACGGTTGCGGCCGCGGCGGCGACATGATCCGGTTTGTCGAGCTGTCTGAGGGTCTGTCGTTCCGGCAAAGCGTGGCCTACCTCCAGCAATCCATCTCTCCGGCCGGCCACGGCGGCGCGCTGGAAATGGCCGCCGCTTTCTACCAGATGCAACTCCACCGGTATGCCGAAGCGTCGCGGTACCTGGAACAACGGGGACTGCGCGATCCAGCCCTCATCGAAGAACTCGGCATCGGCTATGCCCCCGGCGGGAACTTACGGCGGCATCTGGCCACGCTCGGCTATACGCTCGATGCGCTCCTGCGGGCCGGCTTGATCAACAGCCAAGGCCGCGATGCCTTCTGCCGGCGCATGATCTTCCCGTGCCGTCAGCAGAATCAGATTGTCAACCTTTACGGTCGCAGTATCGGCGCCGCCTTCCCACACCGGCTGTTGCCCCGGCCCAAGGGCAGCTTGTTTGCCTTGGAATCGGTCCGCCTGTTCTCCACCGTGATTCTGGTGGAAGGCCTGTTCGACCTCGCCGTGCTTTGGCAGGTCGGCTTTCGTAATACCACTTGCGCCATCGGCACACATCTCACGCCGGCGCAGATGGCGCAGCTTTCCGATTCGCCAGGCCGCTCGGGCAGGATCCCAACGGCTATTTCGCCGCCGACGCCACTGCCGCCGACTTCACCGTCTGTCTCCGGAAATCTCAACAGCCATGAAGATCACGCTGTTTCATCGGCCTTCGGGACCGGCCAGCGCTTCTCCCTATCGCCTGCTGGACGAGCAGGAACGGGAGGTCGCGTGGGCCAATGAATGCATCCGGCAACTGTCGCCGCGTTCGCCCCGCGCCTACGCTTATGACCTGTTGCACTTCGCCCGCTGGCTCGAAGAGGTGCCCCAGCCTCTGCCGGAAATCACCGAGTCCACGCTGCTCGACTATGTCCGCCATCAACTCGATCAGGAGCCGAAGCCCGCGCCGCAAACCGTGAATCATCGCCTGGGTGCGCTTCGTTGTTTGTATCGCTTCCATTACGGACAGGAGATCCCCGCCGGCCAGTCTCATTTCCAACGGGCCCATACCAAGCGGCCTTCGCTCGGCTACGGCCGGCCCCGGCGCGTTGTTGTGCCGCTCTCGGCGGACGAAGTCGCCAAGTTCTGGCACAGCTTTCGCACCTTCCGCGATCTTGCCCTTGTCGGTCTGATGCTGCTCGATGGTCTGCGTTCCTGCGAAGTATTGACTCTTCAGTTCGAGGATCTCCAACTGGCCGAGGCGCAAATGCAGGTTCTCGGCAAAGGAAACAAAAAGCGCGTTTTGCCGGTGCCACCGGAGATCGTCGAAGTCGTCGAAAAATATCTGCGCCTGGAAAGGCCGCTCACCAATTCTTCCTTCCTGTTCGTTTCACTGAAAGGCCGCCAGCGCGGGCGGCGCATGACTCCCGCCGGGCTCCGCTCGCTGTTCAGCCATCATCGCTTGCGCAGCCAGATTCCTCACGCCAATGCGCATCGGCTCCGCCATACCTTTGGCGCTGATATGGCGCGGGCCGGAATCTTTTTGCCCGCGCTGCAACATCTGATGAGGCATTCCCAGATTCACACCACCATGCTCTATGTCCCACTCGCGCCCCAAGACGTCTGGCGCGAGTACGCACGGGCGGTTCAGCAACGGAATCCCTTAGGCTCGATTTTATCCAATTTCGGGAGGGCGTCAAGGAGAGGGGTGACGCTGAGCAAATGCACGAACGGAAGTTAGGCTAAGCAAAAGAAGCTGGACAAATAACCGAAGGCAAGTTAGGCTAAAACAGACTTTTCACGGAATGTTTTATGCTTACCTT
>CAMDKT010000686.1 GCA_945900935.1 Candidatus Sulfopaludibacter sp. SbA3
GTCTAAGTTGCTATGGGTCCAAGAGCTATCGAACCCCGGCGCTCGATAAACTCGCCGCCGATGGCGTCCGCTTTCGATACGCCTTCGCGCAGCCGCTCTGCACGCCGACCCGGATGCAGTTGATGACCGGTAAATCGAACTTCCGGAACTGGAAAGCCTTTGGCGTCATGGACCCCAAGGAACGCACCTTCGGCCATCTCTTTCGCGACAACGGGTATCGCACCGCCATCGCCGGCAAGTGGCAGTTCTGGAGCTACAACCCGCCCGGCTTTGAACCCGAATGGCGCGGCAAGGGCCAGCGCATTGAAGACGCCGGTTTCGACGAGTACAGCGTCTGGCACGCACAGCACACCGAGGACAAAGGCTCGCGCTACGGCGATCCCACTTACTACGAAAACGGCAAGCTCCACAAGAACCAGAAGGACAAATACGGGGACGATATTTCCGCCGATTTTCTGCTGCGCTTTATCGAAAAGCACAAAGCCGAACCGTGGTTCGCCTATTACCCCATGGCGCTCACCCACGTGCCCTTCACGCCCACGCCAAAGAGCGCGGATTGGAACACCGAAAAGCGCCTGAAGAACGACACCGCGTACTTCAAAGACCAGGTGGAATACATGGACGGCATCATTGGGCGGATGATGAAACGCCTGGATGATTTGGCCCTCAGCTCCAACACGCTCGTCTTGTTCTTCGGAGACAATGGCACGCTGGCGACAATTACGTCGAAGCTCGGAAACGTCGAATTCCAAGGCGGCAAAGGCCATACGACGGAGGCGGGCATGAGGGTCCCGTTGATTGCCCATTGGAAAGGCAAAATTCCCGCTGGCCGCGTGCTTGACGATCTCATCGAATCCTGTGATTTTCTGCCGACGATTGGCGAAGCCGCGGGTGTTTCGCTGCAATCGATGGGACCCATCGACGGCCGCAGTTTCCTGCCGCAACTGCGCGGTGAGAAAGGCCAGCCGCGCGAGTGGATTTATACCTGGTACGATCCGCGCCCAGGGCACGACAAGGAACGCTTCACCAAGACCAGCCGGTACGCCTTTGACCGCCGCTGGAAGCTTTATGAAGACGGCAAACTTTACGATTGGGCCGCAGACCCGAAGGAAGCCGCGCCCGCCGAGAACGGCCCCGCTCGCAAGAAGCTGCAAGCCGTACTGGATCGCTACAAGAAAGAAGAAGCCGCTACGCGGTCGCGGTAACTGCCTGAAACTCTTCGTAGCTGCCCTTGAAGTCGGTGAAATTGCCGCCTTCCAAATGCCAGATCCGGTTGGCCGAGTCAGCCACCAAATCCTCATCGTGCGTCACGAGAATAACGGTTCCTTCAAACTTCTGAATGGCAAAGTTTAACGCGTTGATCGATTCGAGGTCCAAGTGGTTTGTCGGCTCGTCCATCACCAGGAAGTTCGGCTTTTCCAGCATTAAACGGCAGAAAATCAAGCGCGCCGCCTCGCCGCCGCTCAGCGCTTCGGTGGGCTTCATGCCCTCTTCGCCGGCGAAGAGCATCTGGCCCAGCACGCCGCGAATCTCTTCCCGGCTGGCCTGCGGGTCGAACTGATGCAGCCAGTCGCTGGCGGTCATGCCTTTGGCGATCGACTCGCGGTGGTCCTGCGCAAAGTACCCGATTTGGACCTCATGGCCCCAGGTCACGTCGCCGCCGCCGGTGGCCAGATCGGGTTCTTTGTCGAACGGACCGGTGCCGTTAGAAAGCAGCGCTTTTAGCAGCGTGGTCTTACCCGCGCCGTTGCGCCCAAGCACCGCGATCTTTTCACCACGCTCCACCATGCAGCCAAAGCCGCTGAAAATGACGTTGTCGTCATAGGCGCGACCGAAACCCTTGATCTCCAGCGGAACGCGTCCGCTGGGCCTTTTCGTTTGAAAGCGAATGAAAGGGCGGGCGATGTTGGACCGGTTCAGGTCGCTGGTCTGCAGCCGCTCCATTTCCTTCTTGCGCGATTGCACTTGGCTGGCGCGGGTACCGGCGCTGAACCGCTGCACGAAGTCCTGCAACTGCGCGATCTTCTTCTGCCGCTGCTGATTGTCGGCCTCGATGCGGGCGCGAACTTGCGTTTTCGCCAGCACCATATCGTCGTAGCCGCCGGTGTAGGTGATGATCGTTTCGTAGTCGATATCGGCTATGTGCGTGCAAACGCTGTTCAGAAAATGACGATCGTGCGAGATCACGATGAGCGTGCCTTTGTAGCCGTTGAGGAAGTTCTCCAGCCAATGCACGGAATCCAAATCCAAGTGGTTCGTCGGTTCGTCCAACAGCAGCGCTTGCGGATTGCCGAACAGCGCCTGAGCCAGCAGGACGCGGACCTTCTGCCCGCCCTGCAGTTCGCTCATTTTCCGGTCTTGAATACCGTCGGGGATGCCAAGGCCCTGCAACAGGATCGCCGCGTCGGAATCGGCCGAATAGCCGTCTTCCTCGCCAACGATCCCTTCCAGTTCTCCGAGCCGAATGCCGTCCGCTTCCGACAGGTCGGCCTTGTCGTAGAGGATTTCGCGTTCCGCGAGCGCGGCCCACAGGCGTTTATTGCCCATGATCACGGTGTCGATGACGCGTTTGTCATCGTAGGCGAACTGATTCTGGGAGATGACACCGAGTTTTGCGGGCTTGCTGACGTTGCCCTTCTGCGGGTCGGACTCCCCGCTCACCAACCGCATAAACGTCGTTTTCCCGGCGCCATTTGGCCCTGTGAGGCCAAAGCGGCGGCCCGCCTGGAAAGCGGTCGACACATCTTCAAAAAGGATTTTTGCGCCAAAGCGCATGGATACGTTGCTTACGGAGATCATTACTAAGGGACGAGCGGACGCTCACCCCCATTATACCGGCTTCAGGAACGCTCGCGGGAAATCCCTTTGCCTGATTCGAAGCGCCGTCCGACTTGGGCGACCGTCATCCGTTCCGGCGGCAGTTTTAGCAACTCCCGCAGCCGCACGGTGGATTCGACGCCGGTGCAATGCGCCGCCAGAAAGTAGACGATCCCCATAGGGGCCAAGCCGCCGATGACCGCGTAAATATTAGCCGGACGCACGACTTTTCGGGCATAGGCCAACGTGTTGACGATGCCGGCGTGGCCGCAGCCGGAGACGACGATCAAGCCTTGATTGGTGTCGATGACAAGCGCCTGATCCTCGGGAAGGGTGTCTTCTTCATCGCGGTCGTCGGCTCGCAACAGCGTATTGCCGGAACAGTTCCGTTCCGTGAACACGCGTGGCACGGGTCCGGTGAGCCAGACATTGGGCGAAATGGCGGTTGGCTTGGCGATTTCGAGCAACTTCGCGCCGGTGGCCTCATACTCGGCTTTCATCAGCACGAAGTCATTGGCGGGCTTGCGGGGAAGCAGGATTCCTTTGCCGCCATAG
>CAMDKT010000687.1 GCA_945900935.1 Candidatus Sulfopaludibacter sp. SbA3
TAAAAAGAAACGGCCAGCCTATCCCAGAGAAGTTTGGCACAGCACGAAACCCTTCCCAAGGCGCAAGGCTAAACCATAACCCCAATTGACTGGTGCGCAAAAAGTACGTGGCATTAGCCTGACGGTCGCGGCTCGGTAGCGGCGCGGGCCGGCTGGATTGTGGCAGGAGCTTCGACACTCGCCCTCATCGCCGCCGGGCTCGGCTGGTACAACGCCACGCGCCCCGCGCCGCCCCGCCCGCTGATTCGCCTCAACGCCGAGGCCGCGCCAGACACGCCGCTGGCAAGAGGCGAAGTCTTCAGCGGCAACGGTGGAAACATGCTCGCGCTTTCGCCTGACGGCGCGCGCATGGCCCTCTCCCTCCTCGGCGCGGACGGCAAAGCGCGCCTCTATACCCGCCTGCTGAATCAGAGCCAAGCCACGCCGCTCGCCGGGACCGAGAACGCCCATGCCCCGTTCTTTTCTCCGGCGGGCGATTGGATCGGGTTCTTCGCGGAGGGCAAGCTCAAGAAGATTGCGGTGGAAGGCGGCGCGGCGGTCACGTTGTGCGACGCGGCCTTCGGCTATGGCGGAAGCTGGGGCGACGATGGCAACATCATCGCGGCCCTGAACTTCACCGGCGTTCTCTCGCGGATCCCTTCCGCCGGCGGAACGCCT
The DNA here is from genome assembly GCA_945900935.1 of Candidatus Sulfopaludibacter sp. SbA3. Taxonomy (GTDB): domain Bacteria; phylum Acidobacteriota; class Terriglobia; order Bryobacterales; family Bryobacteraceae. The sequence goes on from CAMDKT010000687.1 coordinate 658, forward strand.
GTACCAGTTACGAAGCTGGCGTCCGGCGAAGTGACCCACCGCTGGCCGCAGGTTCTCCCGGGGAGCCAGGCGGTCCTGTTTACCGTGGCGGCCCAGATAGCCGCAGGCTACGACGACGCCAACATCGATGTCGTCTCCCTCCAGACCGGCGAGCGGAAAACCATTCAGCGCGGCGGCTTTTCCGCCCGCTATCTCGCCGATGCAACCGGCTCCAACGGGACCGGCCACCTGATCTACCTGCACCAGACCACGCTTTTCGCCGTGCCCTTCCACAGCGGCCGCCTGGCTTCCACCGGTGCCCCAGCCCCCATTCTGGAGGATGTCAGCAGCACACTGACTGCGGGCGGGGATTTTGCGTTCGCGCGGAACGGTACGTTCGTCTACCTTTCCGGGAAGGCGGCACTGGCGAGTTGGCCGATTTCGTGGGTGGATGGCTCCGGCAAGACACTGCCGCTGCACGCGCCGCCCGGCCGCTACTACACCCCGCGTTTCTCGCCCGACGGCAAGCGGTTGGCGTTTGCAATGGGCAGCAACAAGGGATCGGACATCTGGGTGAAGGATTTGGACCGGGACACTCCGTCGCGGCTGAGTTTCCTGCCCGGTACGAATGATCACCCGGTGTGGACTCCCGACGGAAAGAACATCGTGTTTCGCTCCCAGAACGCGGCGGCCCCAGGGTTGTACGTGATCCGCTCAGACGGATCGGGCGAGGCGAAGCGCCTGACCGAGAGCAAGCCTCCGGAGTTCCCAAATTCGTTTTCACCGGACGGCAAGCGCCTGGCTATTCACCAGGCCGGGAACGGCGGCGCCATGGACATTTTCACCGTGCCTGTCGAAGCCGATTCCGGGCCGGGAGCCCTCGGGGTCCGGCTCGGAAAAGCGGAGCTGTTTCTGGGGACGCCCTTCGCCGAAGTTTTCCCGGCGTTTTCACCCGACGGGCGCTGGCTGGCGTATTCGTCGAATGAGTCGGGGACGATGGAAGTATACGTGCGGCCGTTCCCTGGACCGGGAGGCCGATGGCAGGTTTCGACCGGCGGATGCCGCTATCCGCTGTGGTCCCGCGACGGCCGCGAACTGCTTTTTCAGACTCTCGACAGGCGCGTGATGGCCGTCACCTACACGGCCAAGGGCGACTCGTTCGCGGCCGGGAAGCCTCGTCTGTGGACGGAGACTCGCCTGAGGGGTATCGCCAACTTTTACACCTACGATCTCGCCCCGGACGGCAAGCGCCTCGCGGCGTTCGTCGCCAACGATGCAAGCGCCGAAAAGCCGCCCACGCACCTTACCTTTCTGCTGAACTTCTTCGACGAGTTGCGGCGGAAAGCGCCTTGAGATAGCGTTCGAGCCCAGACACCGTATTTTGCCGGCAACACTCCAATGGCGTATAGTAAGGTGTGCATACGGTGGTCGAAACGCCCGCCTTCATCAGCGACGCCGCCGCGCTCGGGATGAATGGGGCGGAACGGTTTGAAATCGTGACGTTTCTTGCGAAGAATCCGGACGCGGGAGACGTGATCGCCGGGACGGGCGGCGCCTACACCCCGATCACCCTCACCGGTGCCCTACTCCCGGCTTTTCTGCTCATGGCATAGGCGAAGTATGATTGGAACAAGCGGAGTCGAAATGAAGAAAAAACAAACGCCAGGCGAAAGAATAATCGAAAGCGCCAGGCAGGCGCTGGCATTTGCGAAGGGCGACAGTACGCATGAATGCGCCGTTCATGTCCCAGGGGATGTGGACGTGAAGGCGATTCGAGAGAAAATCTCGCTCTCCCAATCCGAGTTCGCTAAACTCTTCGGTTTGAGCAAAAGGACGCTGGAACATTGGGAACATGGGCGGCGCGTGCCCAGTGGTCCGGCCCGTGCCTTCCTCACCGTGATTGCGAGAGAACCGGAGGCGGTGCGCCGGGCTTTGCTGGCGTAGATTTTCCTATGCCGCTCCAACCCGGCGACAAACTCGGCCCTTACGAAATAAGGGCGGCCTGGGTGACGTGTACAAAGCCAACGACACGCGGCTGGACCGCATGGTCGCGGTCAAAGTTTCCAACGCCTAGTTCAGCGAACGGTTCGAGCGCGAAGCCCGCGCCGTGGCGGCGCTGAACCATCCGCATATCTACACGCTTCACGACGTCGGCCCCAATTACCTCGTCATAGAGCACATCGACGGCGCGCCGCTCCAAGGGCCGCTGCCGGTGGAGCAGGTTTTGAAGTACGCCGTGCAGATCTGCGACGCGCTGGCGGCGGCGCACCGGAAAGGCATCACGCATCGCGACTTGAAGCCGGGCAACATTCTGGTGACGAAGGCTGGCGTGAAGCTGCTGGATTTCGGTTTGGCGAAGTTCGCTGTTCCGGCGGCGGGCGGGGGGCCGGATGACGAAGCGCTCACCATGGCGCTGACGGGGAGCAACCAGATTATGGGCACGCTGTACTAATTGCAGGCGCAGGCCACGGGCCGGGAGGCCGATGGCAGGTTTCGACCGGCGGAGGGAGCTCTCCTGTGTGGTCCCGCGCCGGACGGAAGCGGCTGGCGGCGATGGTCGCCGACGACGGGAGCGCCGAGAAGCCCCCGATGCATTTGACGTTTCTATTGCACTTCGGCGATGAACTGCGGCGGAGGACGGTTAAGTGAGAATGAGTCCGGGTGTTAAGGCCGCATCCGGGCGGGCCAAGGGGGACAGGGCATCCTCGGTCGCAACGACGCGCAGAGAGGCG
>CAMDKT010000688.1 GCA_945900935.1 Candidatus Sulfopaludibacter sp. SbA3
ATAGAGAATATGGCCGTCAGGGACCGGAACAGCATTCAGCAACACCGAAAAGCGCGACGGCGCGGAAATCGATGCGGCCGCGTTGGGGATCATCAGGCCGGTGATGGCGGGTTGTGTCGCGCCCAGACCGGCGGCATAGATCACTACGATTTCTCCTGGGTTTGCAGGCGAATCCGGAGTAACCAGAGATCCGTCGGGCCGGGCGGCGATGACGCCATTTTCCGCCAACTGAAAGAGTCCCGGCGACGAATCCGCGATTTGAATCTCGGCTTCCGGCCCGGCTTTTCCATTGGAAAGCAGACGCAACACGCGGCGGCCCGTCCGGATGTTGCCCGGGATCAGGAAATTCACTTGGTTCGGCGAAACAAAGAGTATAGGTACAGCCACGTTATCGATGGCAATCTGGACGCCGGTGCCTATGAGCATCGTCGGGAGTTGGCCGTTACGAACATCGTCCGGCGTGATGGCCCTGGTTACCGCGGCCAGATCCTTGCCGTATAAAGACACGAGTGCCAGCGGCGCCAGAGGCCCGGCTTCATTGGTCGCGGCATTGACTATACTGGCTCCGTTATAAGTCGGCGCCTGCCGACTCGGCTCGGCTGCCACTGCGGAAAGGCAGAGAAACAGCGTCGCCGTGTGCCAAGCCACACCGGGCATATTTTTCTCCTCGGATCTACTTAAATGCTACGCCTCCGGAGTGCGGGCGGGAAGATCAGAAAATACTGAGAAGACGTTGGGATTACGGGGAAATCCGTAAGACGGTAGCCGTGGAGCGGCGCTGTCTCTTTTTAATTTTTGATAATGCGTCTCCGCGTCGCCTACGCGAACTTGAAGACACTTCGGGCAGGCGCACGGTGGCCACGGCATCGCTCGAAGGATCCGGCCTACAATGCGGTTGTTGGAGCAGTGGTGCGTTCCGATGAACCTGAAAACGGCGGTGCATCGCTGTCCTCCGCGGCCGGCTGCAATGTCCACGCGGTCGCCGCGTGTGGTTCGCCCTCACCCATTGGGTGAAGCGCGGAGCAGTTGCGGCGCTCAATAAACGCGGGCGTGACAGGCCGTTGCGGCCGCCTCAACCGCCGGATTTAGGATGAAGCGATTATTGGGATCCGGCTGGGGTTTGCGAATCGGACGTTGGGGCCGGGATCCACTCCAAATTCTTCGGGCGGCAGCGTAGGCGGGGCAGGGCACTCGGGGCTTCGACGCGCCGCCTCCCGGCGCTTTGGCCGAGAGGCGGGCTGGAAGGGGAGATCGAATACCGCGGTTGCCGCCAGGAGCGCGGCCCGGCGCTTACTGAACCGGCAGGACAGCGCCGGCCGAGGCCGTGGTGACGCCGCCAACGGTGATGGCGATGGCTACGTTACCGGTTGCGGCAGACTGCGGAATCCGAATGTTGAACTGCTGGAGTCCGGAAATGTTACCCGGCGCGAGGCCGGCGTAAAGGATGTCGGCCGCGGCGAGAGTTGTTCCGCCAACGGTGATCGTGACGGCGTCGCGGAGCCGCGCCTGGCCGGAGGCGATTTCACCCGCCTGGTAGACAGGTTCACTGACTCCGAAGCCGGTGCCGTAGAGGATAACGACATCACCGCGGCGAGCGGGGACGCCGCCGGGAACGTCGGCCGCGTTGGCAATGGTCTTGAAGTCGGACGTTTGGGCGGCGATGGATTTACCGCTGAATGTGAAGAAGGCCGGCGCGTGGCTATTCACGGTGACGGTGGCGACGTCCGATTTGACTTCATTCGGACGGCCGGGGTTCAAGATGACCGTCAGGGGCACTGCGCCGGAGGGGGTTGAAACCGGGACCTGGAAGTTGATTTGATCGGTCTGGACGTAAGTGATGGGCGCGCGGCGGCCGCCGATTTCGACGGCGACGCAGGCGAGCTGCTGCGGGAAAGCGCCGTCGACAAAGTCTCCGGAACTGGCGGCGCGGGAGCGGCCGGCGACTTCGAAGTCGAGGCCGAGGACACTGGCAAAGACGTTTGGAGATAAGTCGCGGCTGAAAGATGCGCCATTGACGATGGTGCGAACAGTGGGCTTTCTGGCGAGATTGCAGGCGCCTTCGGCTTTCAGGGTGATCTTAGTGGTGTAGATGCGATCATCGGCGTTAGTGCCGCCGTTGTTGGCCGCGTTGCCGGCGGCATAAAAGGTGATGTCGCCGATTTCATTGGCCGGAGGCGTCCAATCGAATTCCCATTCGACGCCGACGCGAGTGCCGGCGAAGGTACCGGGCTGGGTGTGCTGGGCGAACTGGGGTTCCGGTTCGCCGTTGCAAGGGGGCATGCCGATGGTTGCGCCGCAGCGAACGACGTTGTTGTCACCGGCGGTTAAGGACCCAGCGCCTCTGGACGTATCACTGGCTTCGCGGGCCGTGAACTGGAAGCCCCAGCGGCTGGCGTCGGGATGTTGAATTTTGACGCGAATTTTCTTCTTTACTCCCGGGGTATAGGTGAGTTTATCCACCAGAATTTCCAGCATTCCGCTGCCGTCGGAATTCGCGGGTGCGAAGGTCCGGTGACAGTTGGCGCAGGTGCCGCCGCCCCCATCGGTTGGGACCCCGGAAACGGCGCTCCGGGGTCCGGTGGAGAAGGCAAATAGGGCGGGTGCTCCCAAAAGGGCACCGGCGATCAGGAATCGGGAAATTCTGGCAGTTTGACGCATAAATCCTTTATTATCTTTGGACGGTGAGTACGACCCCCGTCTGAATTGGAACACTGTTGATCAGCATTTCAATGGCGTGTTCCCCGTTGGCGAGGGCGCTGGGGATAGTTACATTGAATTGATTGAGTCCGGGACCGGAGAGCCCGGAGAAATCCGGGGTGACGGCGATGCCGCCGATGCGCATTATGACCTGGTCCACTAGCCGGGCCGCGCCGCTGAAAACTTTGCCGGGAGCGACGGCGGGATTGGTGGGACCGAAACCGGTACCGAAAAAGAGGATGAGTTCGCCGGGTTTGGCCGGGACGAAGCCGGCGACACCAGCGGGACCGATAACGGCGGCATCGAGCCGGACCGCGGCGGGGTAGGTTTTCGAGTTGAGGCTATAGGTAAACAACCCTGGAAGCTCTTTAGCGGCGATGGCGGAATAGGCGGCCGATTCGCCGGCGGGCGTCTTGACGATGACGGCGACGGGGCCGGTTTTGCCCGCCAGGTCCGGAGCCTGAATATTCAACTGGCCGGGCGAGATGAAGTAGATAAAGGCCGGTTTGCCGTCGATGGTAACGCTGACGCCGCCGAGCGTGGTTGGGAAATTGCCAGCCGCGTCGATCGCGCCGGTCCAGTCCCTGGTCTCGGTGGAGAGATTCGTCCCGAAAATCGTCGTCCAGGAGCCGCTGACGACGCCGGGGATGAAGGAAGCGCCATTTCTTAC
>CAMDKT010000689.1 GCA_945900935.1 Candidatus Sulfopaludibacter sp. SbA3
ACGAGTGTGGAGAGGATGCTGCATGCATGAAGAAGATGACGATCTGCTTTTCGACAAGCTGCATGAAGAATGCGGTGTCTTCGCCATCTACGGCCACCCTGAGGCCTCAAACGTAACCTACCTCGGCCTCTATGCCCTGCAACACCGCGGCCAGGAATCGGCTGGCATCGCCGCCGGCAACGGTCGCTCCGTCAACTGCCGCAAGGACATGGGCCACGTCGCCGATATCTTCAAGCCTGAAGTCCTCGCCTCGCTCCCCGGCCACATGGCCATCGGCCACACGCGGTATTCCACCACCGGCGATTCGAAAATGCTGAACGCCCAGCCGTTCAGCGTCGCTTGTAATAAAGGGCCCATCGCCGTCGCCCACAACGGCAACATCACCAACGCCGCCGAACTGCGCCGCGAGCTGGAAGCCGACGGATCTATTTTTCAAGCCACCAGCGATACCGAAGTCATTCTCCATCTTGTCGCCCGCTCCCGGGAACGGACCATGGCAGGCGCCCTCCGCGAAGCGCTTCTCCAGCTCGAAGGCGCATTTTCATTGGTGTTTCTCGCCGCCGATCAGATCATCGTCGCTCGCGACCCTCACGGCTTCCGCCCGCTTGCCATGGGCCAGATGGAGCTCGCCGGCGAACACCGTACCGGCTACGTTTTCGCCAGTGAAACCTGCGCTTTCGACCTTATTGACGCCGTCTATCAGAACGACGTGGAACCCGGCGAAATGGTAACCGTCGGGCCAAAAGGGGTCACCCGCGAACGCTATGCGCCCAAGCGTCCTCTCGCCCATTGCGCCTTCGAACACGTCTATTTCTCGCGCCCCGATTCTATCGTCTTCGGCCGCCCCGTCCAGCAAACCCGCGAATGGATGGGCCGCCTGCTGGCCCGTGAACAGCCCTGCGATGCCGAAGTCGTCGTCCCCGTTCCTGATTCCGGCGTTGCGGCCGCCCTCGGTTACGCTTCCGAAAGCGGCATCCCCTTCCGCCAGGCGCTCATCCGCAACCATTACGTCGGCCGCACCTTTATTGAACCCTCCCAAGCAATCCGCGATTTCGGCGTGAAGCTGAAGCTTAACCCTGTGCGCCACTTGCTCGAAGGCAAACGCGTCGTCCTGGTTGACGATTCCATCGTCCGCGGCACCACTTCCCGCAAAATCGTTCGCATGGTCCGCCATGCCGGCGCCAAGGAGGTCCACATGCGCATCTCCTGCCCACCCACCATTTCCCCCTGCTTTTACGGCGTCGATACCCCCACCAAGCAACACCTCATCGCGGCCAATTCCACCATCGAGGAGATCCGCAAATTCATCGAAGCCGACTCCATCGGTTATCTTTCCCTGGGCGGCCTCAGCCGCGCCATTTCCGATGAAAACCGCGACTTCTGCTACGCCTGCTACACCGGCGATTACCCCACAGAACTCGTGCAAATCGAAGCGCTGATGCGCGAGAAACCCGATCTGGGATACTAAACAGTAGTGTCCATCGCTGTAGCTTCCTCCGCGCGCGCCGTCCCGCACTCTCGTATTCGAGAGTTGGCCGAAATCGCCATGAAGATGGACGGTGTACTGAAGCTCTACTTCGGCGAATCGAATTTGCCCACGCCGGAGTTCCTCAAACAGGCCGCCTCCAAAGCCATGCGCGATGGCTTCACATACTACACGCCCAACGCCGGGCTCCTCTCCACCCGCGAAGCCATCGCCCGCTATTACCAGCGTCATCAAGGCGTCGCGCTCAATCCCGATAACGAAATCGTCGTCACCAACTCCGGCGTACAGGCCCTCCATGTCGGCCTCCGCTGCGTCATCAATCCCGGTGACGACGCCCTCGTCCTCACCCCCGCCTGGCCCAACGCCTGCTCCATCCTCCAGATGTACGGCGCCCGTCCCATTGAGCTCGCTCAGCCGCTTAAAAACAACCGCTACACCATCGATATCGCGCACCTCGAAGCCGCTTTAACTCCTCGGACCCGCCTCCTCATCTACACCTCGCCGTCCAATCCCCTCGGCTGGGTCGCCACCGTCGAAGAGCAGCAACAATTACTCGATTTCGCCCGCCGCCACAACCTCTGGCTTATCGCCGACGAAGTCTATGAGCGGCTGGTCTACGACGGCCGTTCCATCGTTCCCAGCATCCTCCAGCTCGCGACGCGCGATGACGCCGTGCTTGTCGCTCAAAGCTTCTCCAAAGCCTGGTGCATGACCGGGTGGCGTCTCGGCTGGCTTGTCGCCCGCGCGGATCTCGCTCAAAAAGCCGCCCAGCTCAACGAGTTCATCATCAGTTGCGCCCCGTCCTTCGTTCAAAAAACCGGGGAAGCCGCACTCGATCACGGCGACCCATCGGTGGACCAACTCGTCACAATGCTCAAGGAAAACCGCGATTTCTGCCTCTCCGCTCTCCGCTCCATGAAGGGCGTCACCGTCCCCGAACCCGAAGGCGCGTTCTATCTTTTCCCCCGCATTGACGGCCTTACCGATTCGTTCGGTTTCTGCAAACGTCTCCTCCTCGAAACCAACGTCGGCCTCGCACCCGGTGTGGCTTTCGGAGCCGGCGGCGAAGGCAATATCCGCCTCTGTTACGCCGTCGAAAAACCCATTCTGGAGCAAGCCATGGAGCGCCTCGCGCGCTTCGTATCCGCCTCATGATACTCCGTCCCGATCTGGTTTTGCGCGAATACGGGCGGCTGTTCCCTCCTCACATTAAGGACCGCGGCCGCCAAATCATCATCGCCAGCCTCCTTGACCCCGTCAAGGTCGAAGAAACCGGCTTTTCCTCCGTCGCCCACGGCGAGCAGAACTACGAAGTTGCCATTTATAACGGCGACCTCCTCTGCGAATGCCCCTATTTTGACGACACCGGCGCATGCAAACATCTCTACGCCCTCCTCCTCGCCATCGATGACATGGCGCGCAAGGACCCCCAGTCCACCCTCACGCTGACGCCCCGCGCTCCGGCTACTCTCCGCGCCAACTGGCAACCCGTCGTCGAATCCGCCATCAGCGAAGAGGACCCCGCACCCCGCTTCGGTGACGATTCCAAATTCGGCGAGCATCTTATCTACCGCCTCAGCCAACCGCCCTCGTCCGTCCATCACGCCATGGAAATCGAGATGTTCTTCCGCGAACGCAAAAAAAACGGTGAACTCACCGTTCCCAAACCCGCTCGCATCCGCCGCTCCGACATCGACAGGCTCCCCGATCCAGCCGACCGCGAAATCCTCGCCGAACTCCTTCTCGTCCTCCCCGACCACGCCGCCTGGAGCACCTACTACCTCAACGATCTCCTCAAATCCACCCTCTATCTCACCGGTCCCCGCCTCCCCGATCTCGCCCGCAAACTCG
>CAMDKT010000690.1 GCA_945900935.1 Candidatus Sulfopaludibacter sp. SbA3
CCCCATCACCGAATGGCACAACGAACACTTCGCGCCAAAATAGGCCTGCCCCGCTTTCGCATCGCCCACCACGATGGTCTCCGGAACCATTCGCGAAACGTCGTAACCGCCCACTTTGAAGCTATGAATGAACGCAGCCACATCGGCAATTTGGGAAGGGGACAGATCCATCTTCGGCATCCCCTCGCGCCCGTTGCGAATCACGGGACCAATTAACTCGCCGTCCTTATCGTTCAGCACAAGGTCCGCGCGCAGCAAATTAGGCCCGCCCGATCCTCCCCGCGCGTCCAACCCGTGGCAAAACGTGCACTGCAGCCCAAAGAGCGCTTTCCCCCGCGCCACCATCGCCGGATCCCCAGGCGGCCGCTCCGGATATGCCGACGGCCGCCGAAACGCCGGTTTGGCCGGAGCCACCGCCGGAGGCCCCTGTCCCATCACAACCATCGCGCCCATAATCGCCAAAAGTGTTCTTCGCACACTAACACTCTATCCCGCCGCCCCCTCTGCTACAATAGAGGTTTGCGCTCTTTAACAAAGAGCAGCCTGACCAGCGAGGAGGTGAAAATCTATATGGCAGAAGTTATCGTGCAAGACGGCGAAACTCTTGAAAATGCCCTGCGCCGCTTCAAGCGGAAAGTACAGCAGGAGGACATTATCAAGGAAATTAAACGCCACTCCTTCTACCTGAAGCCCGGCGAAAAGAAGCGGGTGAAAGAAGCCCTCGCTCGCAAACGCAACCGCAAGAAGCGCCGTAGCGATCCGGAATGAGATGCCGAAGGGCGCCGTTAATTCGGCGCCCTTCGTGTTTGTGTGCAGGGATCTTAGTAGCGGTACGTATCCGGCTTGTAAGGACCTTCCACCGGCACGCCGATATACTCGGCCTGCGCCGCAGTCAGCGTCGTCAACTTCACGCCGATCTTCTCCAGATGCAGCCGCGCCACTTCTTCGTCCAGCTTCTTCGGCAGCGTGTAGACGCCGATCTTATAGACGTCCTTATTCGCCCACAGATCAAGCTGAGCCAACGTCTGGTTCGCAAAGCTGTTGGACATCACAAAACTCGGATGGCCCGTCGCGCAGCCCAGATTCACCAGCCGGCCTTCGGCAAGCATGAAGATGCAGTTGCCCGCCGGGAACGTGTATTTGTCCACCTGCGGCTTGATGTTCAACCGCACAACGCCCTCGCACTGGTTCAGCTTATCAACCTGAATTTCATTGTCGAAATGGCCGATGTTGCAAACAATCGCCTGATCCTTCATGTGCTGCATGTGGTCCAGCGTGATGATGTCCACATTGCCCGTCGTCGTCACGTAAATGTCGCCCAGGCCCAGCGTCTCTTCAATCGTCGTGACCTGATAACCTTCCATCGCCGCCTGCAATGCGTTGATCGGATCGATCTCCGTCACAATGACGCGCGCGCCCATCCCGCGCAACGACTGCGCTGAACCCTTGCCCACGTCGCCATAACCGCAAACCACCGCGACTTTACCGGCCAGCATCACGTCGGTCGCCCGCTTGATCCCGTCCGCCAGCGATTCGCGGCAGCCGTACAAATTGTCGAACTTCGACTTCGTCACCGAGTCGTTCACGTTGATCGCCGGCACCAACAGCTTGCCCTCCTGCTGCATCTTGTACAACCGGTGGACGCCCGTCGTCGTCTCCTCGGAAACGCCGCGCCATGCCGCCACCAACCCGTGCCAATACTGCGGCTTCTCCGCATGGACTTTCTTCAACAGGTCCTTAATAACTTTCTCTTCGTGGCTGCCCGACGGCGTGTTCACCCAGTCGCCACCGTTCTCCAGCTCGTAGCCCTTGTGGATCAACAACGTCACGTCGCCGCCGTCGTCGATCACCAATTCCGGCCCCTGGCCGCCGCCATGGTCCACGGCGCGCATCGTGCATTCCCAGTACTCTTCCAGCGACTCGCCCTTCCACGCAAACACCGGCACACCAACCGCCGCAATCGCCGCCGCCGCGTGATCCTGCGTCGAGAAAATATTGCAGCTCGCCCAGCGCACGCTCGCGCCCAGGTCCACCATCGTCTCAATCAACACCGCCGTCTGAATCGTCATGTGCAGCGAACCGGTGATCCGCACTCCGGCCAGCGGCTTGTCCTCCGCGTGTTTCCGGCGAATCGACATCAGGCCGGGCATCTCATGCTCGGCAATCGAAATTTCCTTCCGGCCCCAATCGGCCAGACCTAAATCGGCTACCTTGTATTCGGCGGCCAGTGTGTTGGATAAGGTACTCATACGGAAAGAATATCATATTTCCATCAATAGATCATGATTTGTTGATACGATGATGTTATTACATGCCCGGCCTCCTCAAAGCGCTCCGCCTCCTCGGTGATGAAAGCCGCCTCCGCATGCTCCGGCTCCTGGAGCGCGAAGAGCTCTCCGTCGCCGAACTCCAGGAGATCCTCGGCATGGGCCAGAGCCGCATCTCCATGGCTCTTTCTCAGCTCCGCCAGGCCGGACTCGTCGAGCTGCGCCGCGCCGGCCAGAAGAGCCTTTATCGCTACTGCGGCGATGACACCGTCGCCAATATCCTCCATCAAAGCGCCCTCGAACTCGCCGAAACCCGCGACGACGACGAAGCACTCCGTCTCATCCTCAAAAAGCGCAAAGACCGCGTCCGATCCTACTTCGACGAACTGGCCGGCCGCTTCGGCCGCGACTACGTCCCGGGCCGTTCCTGGAAGGGCCTCTCGGAGATGCTCCTCAAGCTCCTCCCGCCCATGCGCATCGCCGACATCGGCGCCGGCGAAGGGACCCTCTCCCTGCTCCTCGCCCAGCGCGCCGAACACGTCATCGGCATCGATAATTCAGAGAAAATGGTCGAATACGCCGCCGGCGTCGCCAAGCGCAGCCGCGTCCGGAACGTCGAGTTCCGCCTCGGCGATCTCGAAGATCTGCCCATCCCCGATGCCTCCGTCGACCTCGCCCTATTCAGCCAGAGTCTCCACCACGCCATCCACCCGCAGAAGGCTGTGCACGAAGCCTCCCGCATACTCAAACCCGGCGGCCGCATCGTCATCCTTGACCTGCAGCGCCATAACTTCGAAGAGGCCCGCGAACTCTACGCCGACGTCTGGCTCGGCTTCACTCAGGTCGAAATTCTCGACTTTCTGAGAAAAGCCCGATTCCGCGCCGCCGACATCGCCACCGTCCACCGCGAAGACGAAGCCCCCCATCTGGAAACCGTCCTCGCCGTCGCCGAAAAAGTCTTCACCGCGCGGGCATAATCAGCGGACCCACGGCGAGATCCTCTTCCAATAGCGGCCATCGAATGGAACACCCCGAGGGCGACAGCGTCATTCGCGCTC
>CAMDKT010000691.1 GCA_945900935.1 Candidatus Sulfopaludibacter sp. SbA3
GCGGGCTTCGGCTTGGCCTCCCAAGCCCGCGCGGTCTGGATGCGCGCTTCCACTTCACGCACCGAGGTCACGTATTGATCCAGCCGCGCCTTGTCGTCGCGCCCCAATTCACGGCTGAAGCGTTTGGTCTCATCCAGCAGCGTGTCCAGGATGCTGCCGCGGCTTTCCAGCCGGTTGATCTGCCGCGCCACTGCCTCTTTGTCGCCTTGCACGAACATGCGCTCGTATAACTTTGGCGCGCTGTCTTCGGCCGGCAGCAGCACGCCATCGCGCGTCCAGGAGAGGCTCCGGTTGCCCTTGTCGATATTGACGCCGAGGTTCAGCGACGCGAAGCGCGTCACTTGTCCCAATCGCTCGGCGGCAAACTGATCGAACGAAATCGAGTTGCGGAAGCCGCTCTTGAAAGCGCCGCGCGCCGCTGTCAGCAGGCAGTTGTCCGCGCTGTGTCCGCCGGAAACACCGGGGTGGGAGAGGCCGCTGAAAACAGTAAAATCGTTGCGGAAATCGGCCAGCGCGGTCAGATAGGGCGATAGCTCGTAGTTCCTCCCGGCTGCCTTCGGGAAGAAATGCTTCGGCAGCACCCCGAGGTTATTCGAGATGATCAACATCCGCCGCGGCGGCTCGGCGGCTTTCCCGAAAACCGGCGTCATGGACTCGAGCATCGGCAAGGCCAGCGTGACCCCGGAGCCTCGCAGGAACGAGCGTCGTGGCAGCATGATCAATGTCCTCCCTGGAAGATTTTGCTCTGAATCAGCGAGTGCACAAGGTCGCGCGCACGGAAATCGTTTGGCGCGCACGCATCGAGCATCTTCTCGATCTCCTCGCGATCGGAAAAACGTACCGGCGTGCCGGTGGCGTAAACCGTTAATTGCCGCAAAAAATTGCGCGCCAGTTGCCGCGGATTAGCGGCCAGGATTGCTTTCAAATCGCGAACGTCGCGAAACGCGCGGCCATCGGCCAGCGCGCCGCTCGGGTCCACCGCGCCGGCGATCGTGTAGACGAAGTCGTGGCCCGTGTGGTCGATGCCGCTCACCCGTTCGCCTTCCGCCGTGCCGCGATAATGTGTGCGCCAACGGCCCATCACGTCGAAGTTCTCAAGCGCCAGCCCAACCGGATCGAACTTGGCATGGCACGAAGCGCAAGTGCTCGATTTCGTATGCAGCGCCAGCAGGTCGCGAATCGTTTTCGCGCCGCGAATGTCGGGTTCGACGGCGGGAATGCCCGGCGGCGGAGGCGGAGGCGGCTCCCCGAGAATGCGGTCCATGATCCAAGCCCCCCGCAGCACTGGCGACGTTGACGTGCCATTCGCGGTGACTTTCAAAATGGCCGCCTGTGTCAGCAACCCGCCCAGCGGGCTGTCCTTCGGCAAGGCGACGCGACGGATCGAGGCTCCGCTCAGGGCGTCGAGTCCATAGTGCCTCGCCAATCGCTCATTGATATAGGCAAAATCGGTATCCACTAAACTGCGTATCGGCAGATTCTCGCGTACCAGCGCTGTGAAGAAAGCCAGCGTCTCGCGCTCCATCGAGTCCACCAGATACTCGTCCAGTTGATACTCGGGATAGAGACGCTTGTCCGCGTCGTCCCTCCGAAGATGGCGAAGATTCAGCCAGTATCCGGTGAAGCTTTTGACGAATCGCTCAAACCCTTGGGCCTCGATCAGACGGCCGGTCTCGCGCCGCATCGCGGTGGGATCCCGCAACCGGTCTGTACGAGCGAGCGCGAGCAGCGGAGCGTCGGGCCGTGTGTTGCCAAGAAAGTGCGAAAGCCGGTCGGCGAGCGCGAATTGGCTCTTCGGCTCACGCAGATACAGGAACAGATCGGAGCACAGGAAGGCTTGATAGCCGGCCAGCATCGCCTCCGCAAAATTCCCGTCGCGGTCCAGCCGCGAAAACACCAGTTGCTCGAACTTTCGCAGCGCCTCCTCCGGCGCCGGACCGCGCGCGGCCAGCAGCGCAAATCGCCGCAACAGCCGGCCGGCCTCCTGCTTCGCCTGCGCCGGTGCCGGAGCCACGCCAAGTTCGTCGAACAGCACGCGGTGGCTCGCCGACGGCCAGGACGGCGGCGCAATCGGCCCTTCGAATTCAATCCAAAGAAATGCTACGCCCGGCTGTCCCTCCGCCGGCATCGGCGGGTAGCGGTAGGTTCCCGTCTTGCCCTGCGGGTCCACTTGCGGGACCGGCAATCCCAGCAACCCGTACTCCACCGTTTGTCCGGCGTTCAGCGGCACGATGGTCTCGTATATTTTCGAGCCCGGTTGGATCTCGATGATCCCGCCGACGGACTTCACGTCCTCCGCAATATCATGATTGGTCGGGCGGCGCGACCGCAGCGTCATCGGCACTGCCTGCTTCGCATCGGTGACCCGAAATCCCGGATGCTGCAACACCGCGCGCGCGGAAAACCGAACACGATATTGACCCGCGTGTTTCGCCGCAAAGCCCCTGGGAAAGGCACCATACGGCCAGCCCGGCGAACGGAACAGCCCCATTTCCAGCGCCGGATCGTCTTCCAATTCCTTCGGCAACGGCGCAGCTCGCTCGCTCGCTACGTTCACCCCCTTGTTGTCCTTGATGAAGAACATCGAATGCAGCGTACCGGTGCTGCGCAACCCCGGAAACAGGTTCCGGCCGGACACGCGGAACGTGGTAACCGGCGGAGGCGCGGGGCCGGTGACCAGCGCCTGACGCAGCGCCGCCTCGGACGCGTCCAGATACGCCGCAAGCTGCACGCGCGACATATCCAGCGTCTCGGAGACTTTGTTGAAGTGATGGGCCTCGCGATCCTCCGGGAGCATGTCGCGAATGTCGAGGTTCGGCAGTTGAAGCACGTCGCGCAGGTTTTGTTCGTACTCGTCACGATTCAAACGCCGCATCGGTCCGCGGCCGTTGTTCGCAACATCGGCCAGGTCAGCCCGGTGGATCGGCCCCGCAAGTTGACGCAGCATGGCCGTCCGGTCCGCCGCCGAAAGCGCGGATCCTTGCGGCGGCATCTCCCGCTTTTCAATCCGATCGTGAATGCGTATCCAGCGCTCGCGCGTGGCGCGGCTGGCAAGGTCGAAAGGCAGCGCGGCAAGATCGAGTCCGCCCTTCGCGCCCGGCCCCGAGTGACATCCCAGGCAGGCTTTGCTCGTCAGCGCACGGAACTCCGGAGGCGCCTGCGCGGAAATGCAGGGCATCGCGACGGCAAGGCTCAGGATGAGGTACGGCGTTTTCAAGGTTCAATCACCACTGACATGTATCTTACTGGTTCTTCGCTGTTTCATGTGGGTAGGAGCGTCGGCTTAAGTTCGCCAGCGCCGAAGTAGCTGGTAGT
>CAMDKT010000692.1 GCA_945900935.1 Candidatus Sulfopaludibacter sp. SbA3
GGTGGACCCATCCAACAAACTATACCCAGCGGCGGCGAAAATGTCCAGCAGATAATTTGAACTTCAGCAAAATACCGCTCTGCTACACAAAGTAAGCGGCATTGGGCGGCGCGCGTGGATTTCGTGCTTCCAATTTCCGTGCTCGGCGAGAGCGTAACGGTATCTGACGGGAGCGCGATTCTGGCGCGAGTCGATGCCACTGTCAGCACCGTCATCAACCGGCAGTTTGTCGAAAACCTTCCGATGAACGGCCGCAGCCTGCAATCGCTCATCGCGCTCACGCCGGGCGTCGTCATGACCAAGGCGACTTTCGGCGAACAGGGCCAATTCTCCGTAAACGGTCAGCGGGCCAACGCAAACTATTTCACTCTCGATGGCGTCAGCGCGAACATCGGCGTTAGCGCCGGCTTGACGCTCGTGCAGTCCTCGTCGGGATCCCTGCCAGGCCTCGGTGCCACCGGCGGTACGAATACGCTGGTCTCGGTGGAAGCTTTGGAAGAGTTCCGTGTGCAGACCTCCAGCTACCCGGCCGAGTATGGCCGCATGCCCGGCGCGCAAGTCACCATGATGACGCGCAGCGGAACCAATCGTCTCCACGGCGTGTTGTTCGACTACTTCCGCAATGACGTGCTGGATGCCAACGACTGGTTTGCCAATGCCGAACGCCTGCCCAAACCCGCCCTGCGCCAAAATGACTTCGGCGGCGTGCTCGGCGGGCCCATCCGCAAGGACCGCGCCTTCTTCTTCGGCTCCTACGAAGGTCTTCGTCTCCGCCAGCCGCAAGTGCAATCGACCGACGTGCCAACGCTCGACTCGCGATCCCGCGCCGGCCGCTCCACGAAGAAGTTCCTGGACGCCTTTCCGCTTCCCAATCGCCCCGACGGTCGATTAGGCTTCGCGCCATTCGTTGCCAGCTACACCGACAGCTCTTCGCTCGATGCGTCGAGCCTCCGCCTGGATCACCTCTTCGGCACCCGCGTCACCCTTTTTGGCCGCTATAACCACGCGCCCTCGAACACCGTGGCGCGCCTGCTCTCCCTCAACAACCCCACCACCACCGTCGCCAACACCGACACACTGACGCTGGGCACTACCTGGATGCTCAGCCCGCGATTGACCAATGAACTGCGCTTCAATCAAAGCTACACCACCGGCGAGAGTTTCAGCCGCCTGGATGACTTCGGGGGAGCGCGGCCGCTGGCGCCGGAGGAGTTCTTTCCCGCTACGGTGGACGTTGCCAATGCCTTCGGCGGCTATTCGCTCAGCGGCGGAATCAACAGCGGCTGGTACCTGGGTAAGAACGTCGCCAATTCCCAACGCCAGTGGAACATCGTGGATACTGTTTCGTTCGTGCATGGGGCGCACCAGTGGAAGTTCGGAGTGGATGGCCGCGTTCTTTCCACACGCAATAATCCCCGTGCATACGATCAATTCTTCACCTTTGTCGGCACCTTCGGCGCCGTCTTCGGGCAAACCGCGCAGACGGCCATCGGCGCTCAGGAAGATATCAGCGTGCAGGTGCGCAATTGGTCGTTCTTCGCGCAGGACACGTGGAAGTTGCACCCGCGCTTTACGCTCAGCTATGGGCTTCGCTGGGAGGTGAACCCGGCGCCCTCCGGGTCAAAGCCTTTGTACACCTATCTGCTGCCGGAGGATCGAAGGCAGATCCGCCCGGCACCGTTGGGCACATCGCTATACGAAACGGACCGCCGCGGATTCGCTCCTCGCCTGGGCGCCGTCTGGCAACTGGACCCGGCCCCTGGCCGTGAAACCACTATCCGCGCCGGCTGGGGCCTGTTTCACGATCTCGGAGCAGGCATCATCGGCCAGGCCGCCGCGGGCTTTCCCTACTTCCGGCAGCGCATCTACGTCCAGGGCACCTCGTTCCCCTTGCCCGTCGAACTGGCCAAGCCCCCGGAGTTCTCGCTGGCGCCCCCCATCGCCTCCATCTACGGAGCGGAGCGCCAACTGCGCCTCCCGGTCACCTACCAGTGGAACGTCACCTTGGAGCGGGCGTTAGGCCGCAGCCGCGTCGCCTCGGTCGGCTACGTGGGCGCGGCAGGCCGCCGTCTGTTGCGCCAGGAGTATTGGGTGAATCCGAACGACGACATCACCTATGCCTACCTCCTCCGGAACCGGGCGTTCTCAGACTTCCACTCTCTCCAAGCGCAGATGCAGCAGCGCCTGACCCGAGGCGTCCAGGGTCTCGTTTCCTACACCTGGGGCAAGTCGCTCGACACGAACTCGAACGACTCGGCCTCCAACCTGATCGCCCTCCAGATCGACCCGCAACGGGATCGCGGCCCATCGGACTTTGATATCCGCCATACACTCTCGGCCGCGTGGAGTTGGGAGTTGCCGCGAGGCTTTGGTCTGGATGGAGTCGTGAGCATGAGAACGGCGACGCCGGTGGATGTCACCTTCTATCGCGACCTGGGCTTTGGCATTTACAACCTGCGGCCGGATGTGGTGGCCGGCCAGCCATCGATGCTGGCGGATGCGAATGTGCCGGGCGGGCGACGGTTCAATTACGACGCGTTTGAGATTCCGCAGGAGTTTCCGGGGCGGCAGGGGACGCTGGGGCGAAATGTTCTTCGCGGGTTCGGGCTGGCGCAGTTGAACCTTACCGCGCGGCGGGAATTTTCGATTTGGGAGTCTCTGAAATTGCAGGTGCGCGCGGAGATGTTCAACGCATTGAACCAGCCGGCCTTTGCGGACCCAGCGGGGACTCTGCTGAGTCCGCAGTTCGGCTATTCAACGCGCATGCTGGGCCGTAGCCTTGGGCGAGGCGGTGTCAACGGCGGATTGAATCCGCTGTATCAGATCGGCGGTCCACGGTCGGTGCAGTTGGCGATGCGACTGGTGTTTTGAAAGGCTTTTCAATGCGGACATTCTTCCTATTGTTGGGATTGGCGATTCCTCTGTTGGCCGTGCGACTGGAAACAATGCGCCTCGCGCCGGAAGCCAGCGTCTGGTTCGAGCCAAACCACGGGCAAGTGGGCGGGCGCACCGAGTGGACGGCGCGCGCGGCTGGCGCATGGCTCTTCCTGACTTCGAACGAAGTCGTGTATGCGCTGCCGCCGGAGAGCACCTTCGACCCCAAGAAAACGCGCGGCGTCCCGACGGCCAAGACAACGAACGTGCACATGCGAATAGTGGGCGGCCGGCGCGTAAAGGGCGTCGGTGAAAAGGCGCTGGGTGGTTACTCCAACTACTTTCTCGGCAAACATGAGAACGAGTGGTTCTCCGGGGTGCCGCATTTTGGACAGGTGCGGTATCCCGAGGTCTATCCGGGGATCGATTTAGTGTTCTA
>CAMDKT010000693.1 GCA_945900935.1 Candidatus Sulfopaludibacter sp. SbA3
ATGATCGCTCTCCGAAATTCACTCCCCGATTTTCTCATCGCATCAGGTCCAGGCGAATTGTTCAGAAAATTCATCCGCGACCGGCTCGATCTAACCAGGGCTGAGGGGTTCCGCTTGGCCGCTTAACCAAAAACTAGGTAGTCTTGAGAGACGTTCGTAGGAGAGGAAGAAAAATGTTTTGTCCTTGGCGATGGGGCCGCCCATGGTGCCGCCGAACTGTTGGCGGTTGGAGTCGGGCTTGACGCGGCGGGCGGTTGCTCCATCAAGCGCGATGGCAAAGGGATCGGCGGCGTCAAGGGACTGGTGACGGAAGAAGGAAAAGGCCGAGCCATGGAGTTGGTTGGAGCCGGAGCGGGTGACGATGTTGACGACGGCTCCGCGGGCGGCGCCGTGTTCGGCGGAGTAGTTGGAGCGGTTGATTTGGAACTCTTGCACGGCTTCCTGACTGACGGTGGGGCGGACGCCGCCGCCGGCGTCATTGGCTTCGCCGCCATCGACGTTGACGCTGTTGCCGCGGCCGTTGGAGCCGTAGAGGGAAAGGCCGGAGTCGGGCGTTTGTTTGACTCGGAAGCTATTGGAATCAGCAAGTCCTTTTGTATCGGCGACACCGGGCGCGAGGAGGGAAAAGGTGAGGTAATCGCGGCGATTAATGGGGAGATTGCGAACAGAGTCCTCTGTGAGCGTGTTGGACTGCTGCGTGCGTTGCGCTTCAATGATAGGAATTTCGGCGGTGACGGCGATGGCGAGTTCGGCGGAGGCGACGGCGAGTTGGATGTCGAGCGTGGCCTCCTGGCCGACAGTGAGTTCGAGGCCGTCGCGTTTCCAGGCGGCGAAGCCGTCCTTTGTGGTTTCCACTTTGTATTGGCCGGGAGTGATGAAGGGAATCAGGTAAGCGCCATCGGAACCGGTGACGGTTTCGAAGCGCGCATTGGTCGCGTTGTTGATAAGGGCCACGCGCGCGTTGGCGATACGAGCGGGGCTCAAGTCCTCCACATAGCCGCGGAGACTGGCGGTGGTTTTTGACTGAGCGAAGACGACGCCAGTCAAGAGAGGAATCAGTAACCATTTCGAGGAGAGTGACATAGCTAACGGACCTCCGGTGGAGAAATGCAGGGGAGTTGAAGATGCGCGACACAGCCGCGCGCCCGCTCCCGGTTAGTTAGTGACAGGAAGCCGCCGTGGGCTTCGATGATCTGGCGGCACAAAACGAGCCCGATGCCAGAACCGCCGGATTTTGTTGTGAAGAAAGGCACAAATAAGTTGGCCGTGGCAGCCAGGCCGGACCCGTCGTCTTCGATGTCGACGACTAACTGCCAACGTTCTAACCGCCATCGTATAACAATTTGTGCCGGATGAGAATCCATGGCGTCAGCGGCATTGCGGAGGAGGTTGATCAGCACTTGTTCGAGTTGATCGGAATGGACCTGAATTGTGAGTTCGGGGCCGGGCTGGACGGTGATCGGAACGCGGGTCTCCATATGGGCGGCGTGTTGAAGCCAGCCGTCTACGCGCACGGGCGAGATTGTTGGACGCGGGAGGCGGGCGAGCTTGGCATAGGCGCCGGGGAAGCGGGCGAGGGATTCGGCGAGGCCGCCGACGTTGACCGTGAGCATGGGCTTGTCGCGGCGGAGGGAGATGGCGTGGAGGGTGCGCGCGACGACCTCCTTGCCGGCGCCGGGTTCACCGGTGATGAGGACATTGGCGTCCGAGGAGATCATGTCGAGCACAGGCTGCATGGCGGCGCGCTCGGCGATCATAGTGGGGCGTCCGTCGCTTGTTGAAAAGGCGGTTTTCGGCTTCGAGGCGGGCACCGTGGCGCATGGCTTCGACGGCGAGTTCGACGGAGCCCCAGGCGGTCATGACAACGACGGGGAGCGCGGGGTCGATGCCCGGGAGCTACGCGAGGATGTCGAGGACTTCCTGGCCGGAAGTCGTGTCGCGAGTGTAGTTGAGATCCATGAGGAGGCAATCGAACTCACGGATTTGGAGGGCGGCGATGACGGCGTTGGGGGAGGAGACGCAGGGCTTCGAGGATGTCGGGCTGATCGTCGGCGACGAGGATGCGGCTTCGATTGTGCATCGTGCGGGAAGTATTGGGGATTGAGGGGTTAGGCGGACAGGGGGGTAGACGAGCGTAAGGCCACGGGCTACAGTACGAATAGCGATGTTACCATTTTTGCAGGACATGGGCGACCCCGAATTGCTGCGCGCTTTCCCACTGTGGAAAGCCCACCAGCTTACGGGCGGCCGGAAGGGATATTGGAGTCTACATGTTACTCGCAACTGGCGGTTGACGTTTCAGTTCAAGGACGGCGAGATTCAGGATGTTGATTATGAAGACTATCACTGAGGAACGAACAATGCGGATGCGAAACCCGGTCCATCCGGGCCATTTTTTGCGGACGGAGATTGTCGCGGCGCACGGACTTACCGTGACAGAGGCGGCGAATATTCTGCGGGTATCGCGGTCGGCGACAACGGTGTATACGCTGATGACCGATTGGGCTGCGGTGGTGAAGCGGTGAGCGTGCCGGTGTTCGAGTGGGGAGCGGATCTGGCGGGGTTGGCTGAAGTGTTATGGGCCGGGGCCGGGTGCGCGATTGTGCGGGGGTTTCCGGTGGATGCGTTGGGGTTTGAGGAGATGTATTTGGAAACGGCGGCACGATTGGGGCGGGTGGTGCCGCAGACGGTGAGCGGTGTGATGATTTATTCGGTTCGCGATGAGGGGTATTCGTTAGAGAGGGACTTTGGGCAGGCGGGGGTGCGGACGTCGAAGACGACATCGGCGTTTGGTTTTCATACGGACTCGCCGTCGCGGATGGCGGGGCATACGCCGGACTTGTTGGGGCTGCTGGTGCTGCGGACGGCGCGGAGCGGCGGGGAATCGGTATTTGTGGATGGGCGGGCTGTTTATCGGGTTTTGGCCGAGGAGCGGCCGGACTATTTGGAGCGATTGTGTCGGCCGTTTGCGGTGGACCGGCGGGCGGAGTTGCCGCCGGGGGAAGCTCCGTTTATGGATGTTCCGGTGTTTGTATTGGAGCCCGAGTTTCGGGTGCGGTATGTGCGGTTATATATCGAGAAGGGCGCGGAGTTGGCGGGGTTTTTGTTGACGGATTTTGAGCGTTCGGCGTTGGATTATTTTGAGGAGGTTTGCGGGCGGCTGGCTGTGCGGATGGAGTTGCGGCAGGGGGATATTCAGTTCTTGAATAACGTGACGCATCTGCATGGGCGGAGTTCGTATGAGGACTATCCGGAGCCGGAACGGAAACGGCATTATTTGCGGATTTGGGTGGA
>CAMDKT010000694.1 GCA_945900935.1 Candidatus Sulfopaludibacter sp. SbA3
CACCCACACCATCATGGCCTTAGCCGCAAGAGTCGCCGATAACATCGCAGACCGGCTGAAAAAAGGTGACCTATGAGTGAACGCCGAACATCCCTGAAAATCATCGGAACCATTGGCGCGACCTGCGCCTTCCCATTCGCCGCCGACGAACTCTACGCCCAGCAGGAACATACTCACACCGAGGGAGTAACCGCCCAGCTTCCCGAGCCCAAATACTTCTCAAAGGAAGACTTCGCTCTAATCGCCCAGGTAGCCGAGCTAATCATCCCAGCGACGGATACGCCAGGAGCGATAACCGCCGGAGTCCCGGCATACATAGACTTCGTAGTCAGCCGAAGCGAGCCGCAAAAGAAGCTATTCAAAGAAGGTCTCGGCTGGCTCAAAAAACACAAATTATCCGAGCTAACCGCCCTTTGCGCCGCCGTCGACAAAGGTCAATTAAAAACCCCGGAACAGCGCTGGTTCAAAGCCATGAAGTCACTAACATCGGACGGCTACTGGACCTCAAAAATCGGAATGGCCCAAACCCTCGGCTACAAAGGTGCCGCCATGCTCCCGGAATACCCCGTCTGCCGCGAACACTAAAGCAACTCAATTCCCGCGTACACGTCGGTCACAGGGAAACGGCACCCCAGCGATTCTAACTCCAAAACATCGCTCATCTCTCGCAGTGCAACGATCTGCCATGTGCCGTCTGGCATTCGACGGTAATGATCAATCAACACCGGACTTTGACCAATAAGCAGGAACTCCCGCAGCGATGGAATGAAGCGATAAAGGTCCGCCTTTCTGCCCCGATCATGCGATTCGGTTGACGGAGACAGGACCTCAACGATCAACGTCGGATTCGTTACGGTATCCCGTTTCCCATCGGCATATTCGGGCTTGCCGCAAACTACGGTCACATCCGGATAGGTGATCAAGCGGCTCCAATGGACGCTCACTCGCAGGTCGGAAGTGAATATCTGGCAATTGCCGCCCTTTTGAAGCGGCAGGTGTCGAATCACATTCGCGGCAATTCTTGAATGCGAAGGCGGCCCGCCGCTCATCGCGACCATGTCTCCGTCGATGTATTCGTGCTTCTCGGGGACCAGGCGCTCCAGCTCCAGGTAGTGTTCCGGCGTTAAATGAGGGATCGGTTCACTCGCCATGTCTACAGTATCGCCGATTCCACCGCCCCGAGTGGCCAACCTGCCGCGAACACTAATAGAGTTCGAGATCCTCATATATCATCGCAACGGGGAGGTCGACACGGATCCAATCCAGGCGAATCAGCGCGTCGGCTTCCCGGCAAATGATCACTTGCCAAGTCCCGTCTGCCATCCGGCGGTGGTGTTCAATGAAAACAGGTTCTTGCTCAACGAGCAAAAATTCTTGCAACGACGGCAAGAGCCGATAGTGGGTTGCCTTCTTTCCGCGATCATAGCTCTTTGTGGAAGGCGACAGCACCTCCACCAGAAGGATCGGATTTTTCACCACATCACGCTTCGCATCCAGAAAATCCGGCTTCCCGCAGACGACCGTAATGTCCGGATACGCGATCATTCGTTTTTGGTCAACGCACACCTTGAGATCGGGGCCAAAAGTCACACAACCGGACCCGCGCTTTTCGGCCTTGATCCGAGCCGAGATATTCGCTCCGATAATCGAATGTCGAGGCGACCCACCGCTCATCGCCACCATCTCCCCATCCACGAACTCGTGCCTCTCCTCCTCCGCCCGCTCGATCTCCAGGTATCTCTCCAACGTTAGATGCTGAACCGGTTGACTCGCCATGTCTACAGTATCGCCGATTCAACCGCCCCCCAAACCTCCGCCATCAAATCCTCCGACACAAACAAAACCCGCGAAAACCCCGCCCCCTCCGGCCGCCACCGCGCCACAAACCGCTCCCCCGCGAATCCATTGAAAACCGTAATCCGCGCTACCCCGCAGGCCGCCGCCACATGCTGCCCCGCCGAGTCATATCCAACATACAGCCGGCTCCGTCCAATCGCCGCCGCGAACGGCGCAAAATTCCCCTGCCACAAAATCAACGCCCCGCGGCACCGCGCATCCAACGCCTCGGCCCGCGAAGCCTCCAACGTCCCCGGCGCGCCGGAGTCCAACAAAACACGCATTCCCCGATCCAACAACCCCTGCACCAGCTCAAATTCAAACGAATCCGATACCCGCTTCGCCGGGTTCTCTCCCACCCCAAAACTGACTGCCACATCCGCCGCCGGAACCCATTCCGGCGAAGGCGGCCGAATCCACGGAGCAGCCTCCACCCCCAATGTTTCCAATATAAATCGCCGCGCTAAAACCACCAGCGAATCCTCAGATCCGCCCACCCCACGGCTCTCAAAAAACAGCGTCCGCTCCACATCCGCCAGCGGCAACAACCCCAACTGCGATAACCGTGAATCCGGATCCAAAACCAGCGTCGAGCAATCCTTCACCAGCGGAGCCAACGCCATCCCCGCCTCCAAACGCTCGGCCAGCGAAGCGCCCCGCCCATACCGGACCTCCAGCAACGAAAGCCGCGAATCCCCCGAAAACAGCTCAAAATTCTTACGCGGCCCCGCAAACACCACCGAAGCAGAAGGCCACCGCGCCATCGCCCCCGCCAGAAACGTCGAAGTGACCGCCACATCCGCGCCAAGCGTAACCCGCGACAAAACCACAACCCGCTTCGGCTCCATAACCGGGCGCGAAACCCGCAAATCCGCATACCGAGAAGCCAACGAAGCCGCTGAAAACGAAGGAACCGCGCACTCCATCAAACGCGAAAAAACATCCACATATACCGGTATCAACGACGGTTCAAACGAATCCGCCAGCGGCTCGATCAACGAGCCGAACAACTCCGCCGCGGGCAGCGCCGCCAACGCGTCGATCGACGCCTCCCGCAGTAGCGCCAGCGCCTCAGCCGAGGTATTTGCCAACGATCAACTCCAGCTTCGCCCGCGTCTCTGCCGGCACCGTTGTCCGGTCCGTGATTATCGAGTTTTTCAGAGCCGAATGGCACTTACAAACTACGCCCTCCGGTACCCTCGCCACCGCCGCCGCCACTAACTTCGCGGCGTTATCGGCATTCGTGTGCAGTACTTTAATGATCTGCTCCACTGTTACAGCGTCATGCGCCGGATGCCAGCAGTCATAATCAGTAACCATTGCCACCGTCGTGTAACATATCTCGGCTTCCCGCGCTAACTTAGCCTCTTGCAAGTTAGTCATCCCAATGACGTCCATCCCCCACGAGCGATATACATTGCTCTCGGCCACCGTGGAAAATGCCGGGCCTTCCA
>CAMDKT010000695.1 GCA_945900935.1 Candidatus Sulfopaludibacter sp. SbA3
GAACTCGAAGCGCCGTTCCTGGTGATGGCCACCCAGAACCCCATTGAGATGGAGGGTACCTATCCGCTCCCCGAAGCCCAGCTCGACCGCTTCTTGATGAAGATCATTGTTGGCTATCCGTCCAAAGATGAACTGGCCCGCATCGTCGAATACTCGCTCCACCGCGAAGAGATCCAGATCGATCAAGTCGTGGATCGCGAGGAGATCCTCAGTCTCCGCCACGTCGCCCACCAGGTGCTGGTCGCCCCGCATGTTCGCGACTACGCCGTCAACCTGGTAATGGCCACGCAACCGGCCAGTTCCCACGCCCATCAGCGGGCCGTCAAGTACATTCGCTACGGCGCATCCCCGCGCGGCGCGCAAGCGCTGGTCGAGTGCGGTCGCGTGTTGGCGCTCATGCAAGGCCGCATGCAGTTGAGCATCGCCGACGTGCTTTCCATCGCTCCCAGCGTTCTTCGCCATCGCATCATTCCCAATTTTGACGCCCATGCCGAGGGCGAAACACCCGACACGATTTTGAAAGAAATTTTACGCACCGTCACGGCGGCCGCCGCCTAAATACGCCGCATGCCAGAACCGCTCATTGACCAGAAATTCCTGGAACGGCTGGAGCGCCTTACGCTGCATTGGCAGAAGTCGTTCCCCGGTCTGGTGGGCGGCCACAACGCCTCGCGCTACCCCGGCTCCGGCCAGGAGTTTCTCGATCATCGCGGCTTTCATCACGGAGACGATCTCCGCGCCGTCAACTGGCGAGCCTACATGCGTCTGGAAAAGCTTATCCTCAAGCTTTTCCAAGTCGAGCCCCGCGTCCCCGTCCGCATCCTGCTGGACACCAGCGCTTCCATGACAACCGGCGACCCCTCTAAGTTCGATTACGGCCGGAGACTCGCCGCTTCGCTCACCTATGTCGGTCTGGTGCGTCTGGAAACGATATTGATCCAACCGTTCGATTCGTCTCTCCACGATCCGTACGCCTGCGGCGGCGGCCGCCATCGGATTCGCCCCGCCGTGGATTTCCTGGAGGCCCTGAAACCCGGCGGACGCAGTAATTTCTCCCAGGCCATCCGTACCTTCATCGCCGAATATCCTCAACGGGGCCTGGTCATCGTGATCTCTGATTTCCTCGACGACCAGGAATGCGAAAAGCCCATTCAGTACCTCGCCGATTTCGGCCATGAACTCTACATCGTCCACCTCTGGGGCGATGAGGATCGCCAGCCCAGCCACAACGGCGAATTGGAGTTGGAAGACGCCGAAACAGGAGAGTCAGTCAAGCTGAATTTCGACGACGAAGCCCGCGCCGCTTATGTCGACGCGTTCGACAATTACGCCCGGTCGATCCGCGAACTGGCCATGCGCAAAGGCGGCCGCTATATCGGCCTCTCCACCGCCACGCCCATTGAACAGGCCATTTTCGGCGCATTCCTCGAAGCCAAGGGAGTGCAATAGGTGTTCTTTTTCAACCTCAGCCTCGGCGAGTTCACGGCCCTCTTCGGCGCGGTCAGCGGCGCGGTGCTGGCGTTGTATTTACTCGACCGTTCCCGCCGCAAAATCAAAGTGGCGACGATGCGTTTCTGGAAGCCCAGCGAGAAACCGCCCGAAGCCAAGCACCGCCGCCGCATTCAACAGCCATGGTCGATGCTGATGCAAATCATTGGAATGGGCCTGCTGCTGGCCGCCATCGCGCAGTTGCGCCTCGGCTCGCCGGACCGTTCTTCCCGCGATCATGTTCTGCTGCTCGACACCTCGGCCTGGACCGCGGCCAAGGCCACCCCGCAGCGCCGCCTCATCGATGAAGGCAAAATCAACGCCATCCGCTGGCTCCGCGCTCTGCCGGGTTCGGACCGCGTCATGGTGGTCCGCGCTGACGCCCTTCCCACGCCCGCGACGGTCTTTGAAACCAACCGCGCGGCCGCCGAAAAAGCGATCCTCGAATCCCAGCCCGGCTCCTCCGCGCTCAACCTCCAGGCGGCCTTCGATTTCGCTCGCCGGATGCAGCGCCAACACGGCCAGGGCGCCGGCGAAATCGTCTTCTCCGGCGCTGGACGCGCGAATCAAGCCGACCTGCCCGAAGATAATAATCTTCCGGCATCGCTGCGCCTGCTGCCCGTGCAAGTTCCTTCCCGCAACGTCGGCATCCGCCGTTTTCATCTCCGCCGCGCGCCCAATGATCCCCAGCTCTGGGAGATCTTCATCGCCGTCCGCAATTATGGCCGCGCTCCCGAAGCCGTTCCCCTCGCCGTCAGCTTTGGGAACGCGCCCATCGGCTCCAGCCGTTTTACCATCGCCCCCGGCGCCGAAGAAACTGCCCGCTACGAATTCCGCACGAAATCCGCAGGCTGGATGGAGGCCCGTATCCAGCTTCGAGATGGACTGTTGGAAGACAACGTTGCGCTGCTCGAAATCCCTGAGCAGAAGCAAGTGCGGGTTGCCATCTTTACGCGACAGCCGGAACTCCTGCGTCCCCTGATGGCCGCCAACCCGCGCATCAGCGCCGCTTACGCTCTGCCGGAATCATACAAGCCCGGTACAGACGCCGATGTCGTCATCATAGACCGCTTCCGTCCCGCGCAGAAGCCGAAACTCCCCACCGTCTGGATCGCGCCGCCCGCGGAAGGCTCGCCCCTCGCTGTCGTGAAGTCCAACACCAGCGCCCGCATCACCCGCTGGCACGCCGAACATCCCATCGCCCACGGGCTGCACACACTGGATTTGAAACTCGATGGCGCGACTTTGTTCACGCAATCGCCGGCCGCCGCAGCCGTCGCTGAGGCCGAAGGCGGCAGCCTCGTCTCCACGCAGTCCAATCCGCCGGCAGTTTTCCTCGGTGTCCACCCCGGCTTGGGAGCGTTGAAATTTGAACTTGCCGCACCGCTGTTAATGGCCAATGTTATGGAATGGATCGCCCCGGAGGCCCTCCGCCGGTGGGAGCTCGACGGGGAGCGTGTCGGTACCGTCAAAGTGGCTCTCGATGCCAACACGGACCCCGCTAGCGTGCAGGTCATCGGCGAGGATCAGCAACCCCTTCCGTTTTCTATTTCCGAAAATACGCTGCAATTCTATTCCGCCACACGCGGAAACGTCCGCGTCCGCGCCGGCACTCGCGAAACGGTCTATTCCCTATCCCTGCCGGATGTTGGCGACGTCGCTTGGGAAGCCCCGGCCCGCGTTCGCCGCGGCCAGGGCCGCATGACCGGCGGTGATTCCCCGGTGCAAGATCTTTGGCCTTGGCTCGCCCTGCTGGGCGCGGGGCTCATACTCGCCGAGTGGCTCCTTTTTGGCCG
>CAMDKT010000696.1 GCA_945900935.1 Candidatus Sulfopaludibacter sp. SbA3
CTGGATTTCATCGAATTTTCTGACTGGTCAACGCTCGCCTTCTGGTCGTCGAGACGGGTCAGCATGTACTGGCGGTCGAACTCAGCGACCGGCTCACCCTTGGCGATGCGCGAACCATTCGGCGCCAGGGTCTGGAGCTGCATCATGAAATCACCGCCGCCGCCGCCGCCGCTCGAACCGCGGCCGCCGCTGCTGCCGCCCGGGCCGCCGCCGCCGGGAATTTGACCGCCCGTGGAGCCCAGACCGTCGGCCCCGAGGGTGGCGGAACCGGAGGGGCCGCTGGACCGGGAAGACCGGGCAGGAGTAGCCCCGCGGGACGCGCTGCCGCCGGAAGCCGACCGCGCGGAACGGAGGCTGCCGCCGCCACTGCTGGCCGAGGACGCTAAATTTTCACCACCACCGGAAAAGCCGGAACTGCTGCCGCCGCCGCCGGAGGAGGCACCGGATGTGCTGGCGAGTGAAGTGCCCGCCGAGGCGACTGAACTGGTGGAGCCGCCGGACGAACTGCCGCCGCCGCTGGAACCGCGTGCACCCCCGCCGGAAATCGTAACGATCACGGGGCCCCCGCGACCCGACATCTGCACCGACGCCGTTCCGCCGCCGGAGGATCCACTGCGGCCGCCACGGAGGGAGGGGGCGATCAACGAGAGATATTTTTCCGCCGCCGTGACGCCGGTGAGGCGGAGCGTTTTGGCGATGGCGGCGGACTCCGCGTGAGCCGTTCGAACAGCCACGACGTTCGCCTGCGAGGCCTGCTCCTGGCGTCGTTGCCAAGTCCAGTAACCGGCACCGGCGGCAACCGCCAGGACGAGTCCCCAAATCCAAACTTTCGATCGATTCTTCGGAAGTTCAGGCGACGCAAGGACTTGCGGGCCGGGACCGGCCGGATTTCGCGGCGCAGGCTGCATTGCCGGATTCATATTGGATTGTGGGGAACTCATCGGATATCACTCCTCGGTACTGGGACGCACGCCGTACCGCGCAGGGTCTCTCAACTGTTATGACGACATCTTAACGGAAAAGGTTATGGGGGAGTGCCGATTAGTATTACGCCTCGCGGTGCCAAGCGCAACCAAAACGAGTACTTTTAGCCGTTCATCGACGCCAAAAATTCCGCATTGGAACGGGTTTTTGCCAGTTTATCGAGCAGAAGCTCCATCGATTCGGTCGGCGAGAGGGGGTTCAGCACCTTCCGAAGGATCCAAACCCGGGTGAGATCTTCCTTCGGCATCAGCAGTTCTTCCTTGCGTGTGCCGGACTTATTGATATCGATTGCCGGGAATACACGCTTGTCCACCAGTTTCCGGTCGAGGTGGACTTCCATGTTCCCGGTGCCCTTAAACTCTTCAAAAATAACGTCGTCCATGCGGCTGCCGGTATCGATCAGGGCTGTCGCGATGATGGTGAGCGAGCCGCCCTCTTCAATATTTCGCGCGGCGCCGAAGAATCGTTTCGGCCGCTGCAGGGCGTTGGAATCAACACCGCCAGAGAGAACCTTGCCGGACGGAGGCACAACCGTATTATAGGCGCGCGCGAGACGTGTGATGGAATCCAGCAAAATGACTACGTCGCGCTTGTGCTCAACGAGGCGTTTGGCTTTCTCGATCACCATTTCGGCCACTTGGACGTGACGGGAGGCGGGTTCGTCGAAAGTCGAGCTGATCACCTCGCCCTTTACCGATCGCTGCATGTCGGTGACTTCTTCGGGGCGCTCATCGATGAGAAGAACGATCAGGGTGACGTCGGGGTGGTTGGTGGTGATGGAATTAGCGATGGCTTGAAGCAGCATCGTTTTACCGGTACGGGGCGGGGCGACGATGAGGCCGCGCTGTCCCTTCCCGATGGGCACCAACATGTCCATGACGCGTCCCGAAAAATTGTCTTTGGCGATTTCGAGCTTGATGCGTTCCTGGGGGTAGAGCGGAGTAAGGTTATCGAAGAAGATCTTATTGCGGGCTTCTTCGGGCGGCTCGAAGTTGATCGCATCCACTTTAATGAGGGCGAAATAGCGTTCGCCTTCCTTGGGCGGGCGGATCTGGCCGGAGATGGTATCGCCGGTGCGGAGGTCAAAGCGGCGAATCTGGGAGGGGGAGACGTAAACGTCGTCAGGGCCGGGAAGGTAGTTGTATTCCGGCGCGCGGAGGAAGCCGAAGCCGTCGGGCAGGCATTCCAGGACACCTTCGGAGAAGATCAACCCGGACTTTTCGGCCTGCGTCTGGAGGATTTTGAAAATCAGTTCCTGCTTGCGGAGTCCGCCGACGCCGATGACGCCGAGTTCCTTGGCGATCGCGTTGAGCTTGACGATCGACATGTCTTTGAGTTCGACGAGGTCGAGGGTTCCATCGCGACGGGCGGCGGTGAGGTCGGCTGGCTCGGCGACTGAGGTGGCGGAAGCGGCATCGCCGGCGGGTTTGGGCCGGACTGCCCTTGGCTTGGATTCGGCCGCGGGCCGTGGCGCGGGGGCGTCCGCGCCAACCACTGGTTCTTCGGCGAAGGCCGAAGCCGGGTCCGGCATCACCGGGTCGTTGAAGTCTTGATCGCTTGCCAAATTTCCCTCGCTCCCCGGCCGGTGACGGCCGAGAACGGCACTGGCTCCGACCCGTCATTTTGGTTCCGGATCGCGGCCATGCCGCGGTGCATTTCAGATTGATTCAGTTTGTCTA
The DNA here is from genome assembly GCA_945900935.1 of Candidatus Sulfopaludibacter sp. SbA3. Taxonomy (GTDB): domain Bacteria; phylum Acidobacteriota; class Terriglobia; order Bryobacterales; family Bryobacteraceae. Next base: position 2,664 of record CAMDKT010000696.1, read on the forward strand.
CTTTGGTGGCTACTACGAGAAACGGTCTGCCCTGCCGGATCAGCCATTCGCGCAGTTCCAGATCCTTATCCATCCAGCCGCGGCGTCCGTCGAGCAAGACGAAACTGAGCACGAGTTGTTCGCGTTGAACGAGATAAGAGTCGACGAGGCTTTTCCAGGATTTTTGAATATCAATGGGAACTTTTGCGAAGCCGTAGCCAGGCAGGTCAGCGAACGTAATGGACTCGCTGATGGTGAAGAAGTTGACTGCTTGCGTCCGGCCGGGCTGGGCGCTGACTTTGGCCAGTTTCCTGACCCCCGCCAACACATTCAGCAGGCTGGATTTTCCGACGTTACTGCGGCCCAGGAACGCAAACTCCGGGAACCGGAGGTTTGGGAATTGCGCTGGGCTTGTAGCACTTAGTATAAACCGAGCGTCCGCTTTGAGGGTGGACATATAAACGGGAGAGCTCCGGCACGGGGGCCAGGGCCCCCTAGTGAGTCATGTCGTCAACGGGACGCGTCTCGGACGGAACGGCGGCGGCGGGACTCAGCGGTAACGGAGTCACTTCGCGCTCCAGGGCAATCTTCAGCACTTCGTCCAGGGATTCGACGAAGTTCAGTTTCATGTCCTTCTTGAT